>NZ_JBSGDT010000016.1:0-130146 GCF_053602515.1 Amycolatopsis sp. NPDC004368
ACCTGCGCCACCAGGGCGGACAGAATGCCGGTCCGTGACCAGCGCCAGAACCGGTTGTAGACCGTCTTCCACGGCCCATACCGTTCCGGCAGGTCCCGCCATGCCACCCCCGTCTTGGCCTTGAACAACATCCCGTTGATCACCCGACGATCATCCACCCGCGGACGGCCCTTCGCCCCCGACACCGGCAGCAACGGCTCGACCACCTGCCACTGCTCGTCAGTCAACTCATGCCTACGCACCACAACCCAAGATCAAAGCAGGTCGCACCGCCCACTTTGAGGACAGGCCCTAGCAGTACCGACCAGAGAACCGGGCCGCCGGTCCCAAGTGGACCGACGACCCGGTTCGTCCTACCGCGACGGATGCGAAAGATCAGCCGATCTTGTAGCTGTACGGCAGCGTCGAGATGACCTCACCGGTGCCGTACTGCGGCAGGCCGGTGACGCCGGTCGGCAGGATCGGCACGGTCACCAGGTTGAGGTGACCCGCGACCGAGGCGCCACGCTTGCCCGAAGGCTTGATGGTCACCATGATCGTCACCGTCTGGCCCTGCTTGACGAGCAGCGGCGTGCCGCCCGTGCCGTTCGGGTCGATCGACTGGTCGTACGGGTCGCCGGTCGACGACGTCACGGCCGAGTCGAAGCCCGCGGTCCGCATCGACGCCGTGTACGACGCGTGGCCGGCCGGGGCGCCCGACGGGCCGAACGGGCCCATCTCCTGGACGTCGGCGAACCAGACGCCCTTCGTGACGTAACCCTGCTTCTCGCCGATCGTCGCGACGGAAACGGTGCTGCCGGCCTGCGCGGCCTTGAGGTCACCGAGCACGTCGATGCCCGCGGCGGCGTTCTGCAGTTCCACCTGGGCCGGCGCCGAAGACGACGTCGCGACGGTGAACTTGCTCGTGTCCGGCGGGATCGAGTACACGGGCGCGTCGGTGTTGAACTCGGGCAGATCGACCTCGGTCGAACCGCCGACCAGCTGCGGCTGCAGCGTCTGCTGCGTGTTCGTCCGCGCGTCCACACCGATCGCGATCGGCTCGACACCCGTGTTGTGCACGGTCACCGGCACCGTCACGGCCTGGCCGGCGGCCAGCTTCTTCGACGCCGAGTTCGGCAGCGCGGGTGCGCTCACCACGACCTGGTCGAAGCCGACCGTGCCGGTGAACGGCTGCTCGAGCTGCTTGCCCGTGACCGGGTTCTGCACCACCACGACGAAGTGCCAACGGCCCGGCAGCGGGTTCGCGTCGGTGAGCTGCACCGCGGTGCCCTGCGACAGCTGCGTCGCCGAGCTGAGGAACACGTTGCTGTTCACGTCGGCGACCTCGCCGTTCGGGTCCACGAGCACCCCGTCGACGATCGTGCCCGGGTCCTGCAGCTTCACCGCGACGTCGAGGTCCTTCTTGCCCTTGGGCACGTCGAACTCGTACGAGAAGGTCTGCCCCGGCGAGACCGCCCGCGCGTTGCCGCCCGTGATCGTGCCGCCGAAGGTGCCGGTGCCGTTCTTGGTCGGGATCAGCGCGCGCAGCACGGCGGACACCGTGGTCTGATGGCCGTCGGAGCTGCCGAAGGTGATCGAGTAGTCCGCGTCACCACCGGAGGACGGCGTCTGCAGCGACACCTTGACCGGCTTGGTCTGGCCCGGCTTCAGCGTGAGCACGGCCGGGGAGACCTGGCCGTACGGGATCGCGCGCTGCGTGGAGGTGGCGAGCTGGATGTCACCGGTGTAGCCGGTCGGGCCACCCGCCGAGTAGAGCACCGCGGTCCACGTGCCGGCGACCGGACGGGTGACGTCCACATTGGCGTAGTTCGCCGTCGCGGCCCCACCCTGTGGGCGGCTGTTGGCCACGAACGTGCCGTCCGGCGCTAGCAGCGTCGCCCGCACGACCGGGGTCACGGACTGGCCGTTGACCGTCTTCGGGCTGCCCTGCCACGCCATCCGGGCGAGCAGGCGCTGCGCCCCGGCCGGCACGGTGAAGGTGACCTTCTTGTACGCCCAGTCGGTGCCGTTGTAGTACGGGAAGGTCGGCAACGTCTTCGAGTCGAACGCGGTGGTCTGCGTCTGCGTCGACTGCGGGGCGAACGAGCGCGTGCCCGCCGTGACCGTCAGGGGCTTGTTCCCGACGTTGGTCACGTTCACCGTGGCCTTCTGGGTGCTGCCCGGGGCGCCTTCCAGCGTGAGCTGGTCGGCCGAGAGCGCGATGTTCGACGACACACCCGCCGGGGCACCGCTGGTGCCGGGCGAGGTCAGGGCCGCCTCCACGGCCGCGCGCGCGTCGAGCAGACCGGAGCCCTGCTCGTCGGCCGGCAGACCGAGGTCACGCGTGGTGCCGGTGATGAACTGCTTCACCTGCGCCGGCGACGGGGAGGCGCCGTGGTGCGTGCCGCGGTAGGCCTGGATCACCAGGGCGGCGACACCCGCGGTCAGCGGGGCCGATTCGCTGGTGCCACCGAAGGACTCGAGGTCCGTCGGCTGCGGCACGGTCTTGAAGTCGCGGCATTCGGCGTACGCGGGCGCGCAGTCGGCCCAGTTGCCTTCACCCGGGGCGACGAGGTCGATGGTGCGCCCGTCCTGCGTGATGCCCGACGACGACAGCGCGGAGATGTTGTCGCTCGTCCACTTCCCGTTGGAGAACGGGAAAGCCGCGTAGGTGGTCTGCGCGTAGAGCCGGTTGTCCGTGGTCGCGCCGGTCGAGATCACCAGCGGGTCGGTGGCCGGGCTGCCGATGGTCGACGTGATGCCCGCGTCGCCGCTGGAGGCGGTGACGGTGACACCCGCGGCCACGGCCTCGTCGTTGAAGACCTGGAACAGGTTGCGCGAGCTCGCGTCCGGGTAGGAGTTGAGGCCGAGCGACTCGTTGATCACGTCGACGTGGTCCACGGTCACCGCGTAGTCGATGGCCTGCAGGATCGCGGAGTTCGTGGCGGTGGAGCCGAACACGTTGAGCCCCACCAGGCTCGCGCCCGGCGAAACGCCCTTCACCACGATGTTGCAGCCCGCGGGGAGCGGGTGCTTCTCGTTCACGAACTTCGACAGGTCGTGCACCACCACGCCCTGCGCGGCGATCGACGACGCGTCGCCGAACGCCTCGGCACCCGAATCGGTCGTGTTCGGGCCGTCACCGGAGAAGTCCTGGTAGTCGGAGAACACGTGGGAACCGTCGGGGCGGATGAAGTCCGCGTAGTTCGGGTCCATGTTGTCCGCGAGGAACGCGACCTTCACGCCCTTGCCGTCGGCGAGGTCCGAAGCGGACTTGGAGCCGTCGGTGCTGTAGGCGTGGATCGAGGTCAGTGCCTCGGGCTCCAGCAACGGCTTGGCCGGGTCGGTCGGGCAGATCGCGTTGGGGTCCTGGTTCTGCGCCGTGCCGCCGCCCGCCTTGGGCGCGTTCGCGTCCGTGGTCTTGGCCGGGTTCGCCTCGGGCAGCGCGACCAAGCTGTCCGGCAGCACCTGCGCCACGGCCGGGTCGGCCGCGAGCTGCGCGGCCTGGTCCGGCGTCACCGTGGCGGAGAACGCGTTGCCCAGCGCGAAGTGCTTGACCTTGGCCGGCGCCGAGCCCGAAAGCTTGGCCAGCACCGACTCCTGCTGCCGGGTCGCCTTGGCCCGCCGGTTGCCCGAAGCCGCCTTGGTGGCCGGGGCGTCGGGCAGCTGGTCCTTGAGGACCACGATCACCGACTGCGGTGCGCTGCCCGCCTGGGTGGTGGGCGCGGCGACGGCGGCCTGACTGCCGAGCTGGGTGACCCCGGCCAGTGCCAGACCGCCTGTCGCGGCTATGACGAGGGCGCGAACGGATCGCGAGGAACGCCGCATGTGCAGCTCCCACTTCCTTCTCGTAGGGTTCGAAAGTTACTGGCCCCGACGAAATCGGGCCCGGTCGCGCCGGGCCGATTTCCCTGCTGGAGCACTATTTCGCGCACCCCGACGATCCACAAGCGACAATAGTGGTGAAGATTTCCGTGCAAAGGGGACACCGTTTCCGGAATGCCCGGAATCGGTGTCCCATTTGTCGGTGAAGTGAATTCCTGCTCAGGTCACAGGAAGGTGACTGCGGGAATTTCGGGCGACCGTGAGTGTCCCCGCGAACGCGATCACGGCGAGGCAACCGAGCAGAACCGGGTAGCTCGCGACCCCGCTGAGCGCCGCGAGCACCGACGGCAGCAGGAAGCCGATGTAGGCCAGCGCGTAGTAGACCCCGGTCAGCTGGGCGATTTCTCCCGGGCGGGCGAGTCGTTGCAGCTCCAGCAGCCCGGACACCACGACCGTGCCGTAGGCGGCGCCGAGCACCACGGCCGTGAGCAGCGCGAGCCACGGCGAACGCAGGTCGGCGGCCACGGCGGCGAGGACCAGACCAGTGCACATCACGGCCATGCCGGTGAGCACCGCGCGGGCGCTGGTGGTCCGGTCCACGCGTTTGGCGATCGGCTGGATCCCGACGCCGGCGCCGATCGCGCACACCGTCAGCAGCGTGGAGTAGGCGAGTGACCACGAACCGAGTTGGTCCTGGACGAGCTGCGGCATGATCGCATAGGCGACCCCGCACGAGCCGAAGATCCACGGCGCCATCGGCAGAATGATCCGGCGGAACCGCGGGTGCCGGGTCGTCACGGGCAACCGGGTCAGCGCCGGCTTGCGGCTTTCGGTGCCGAGCGTCTCCGGGCTGCGACCGACGAAGGGCAGGGCGAGCAGCGTCAGTCCGATGTGGACGGCGAACGGCAACACCATCGGCCACGGTCCCCACTGCGCGAGCACACCCGCCGCGCCCGGCCCGATGCCGAGCCCGAGCGTGAGGCACAGCGCCGCACGGCGGGTGCCGAGGTCGGCGGCCCCGCGCGGGTCGGCGTCGGCGAGCTCCTTGATCCACGTTGAGCCCACCGCCATCGCGACCGCCACGGCCACGCCGGTCAGGAACCGCCCCGCGGCGATCCAGCCGGCGCCCTCGGGGCCGAGTGCGATCAGTGCGCTGGCGAGCAGCGAAAGCACGGTGCCCGTGGCCATCACGGGCCGGCGACCGTAGCGATTGGACAGTCCACTCGAGAGCAACAGGCCCGGGACGAGCCCGACCACGTACGCGCCGAGCAAGGCGTCGACGGTGAAGGTGGAGTAGCCCGCTTCCTTGTACATCACCAGCAGCGGCGTGAACTGGTTGCCACCCCAGCCGACCACGAACACCGCGGCGGCGGCGCCGAACCAGGCTGGCCGGGTGGTGTCGGAGCGGGGGAGTGGCGCGCTTTCGGCGGTCGCGGTCACCGGCGGTGCACCTGGTCGAGATGGGCTCGCAGCGCGGGGCCGAACGCTTCGCCGTCGGCGCGCTCGATGATGGCGAGCAGGTCCTCGTGCTCGCGCAGCACCACCGGCAGTCGCGCGGGGATCGGGCCCAGGGCGTGCACGCTCATCCGGCGCTGGCGGTCGGCGAGCGTCGCGTAGAAGTCGAGCAGCAGCGTGTTGCCGCCCGCCGCGACGATGGTGCGGTGGAAGAGTTCGTCGGCCTCGGCGAAGCCGTGCAGGTCGCCGGAGCCGGCGTGGCCGCGCTGGGTGTCGAGCACGCCGCGCAGCTGTTCGAGGGCGTCGGGGATGAGGTCGGGCCGGCGCACGAGCCGGCGCACGGCCGCGCCTTCCACCGCCTCCCGCGCGTCGAGCACGTCCTCGGCCTCGCCCGGCGGCACGGGCACCACGACGGCGCCGCGCTTGGGGATGAGGTTGAGGAACCCCTCGACCTGCAGGCGCAGGAACGCCTCGCGCACGGGCGTGCGGCTCACCCCGAGCCGCTCGGCGATCTCCCCTTCGCTGAACAGGTGGCCGCCGGGGAGCTCGCCGGTGAGGACGAGCTCCTTGGTGAGGCGGTACGCGCGGTCGGCTGCGCCGGGCGCGGTGTACTTGGCTGGTGTCACGCCCGGAACCTAACATGGGTGCAAGCTTGTATCTAAGGGGTTGTGACCTGCTGCTCACCTGTGCGGGGAAAGATCACCTCAACGAGGTTTCCTCGGTGGCGACCGGTGGCGTCCGTGGTAGGTGAGGACGAAGTGCTGCCGGGACCATGTCGCCGGCGCGAGGCGGCGTGGGCCGGCCTGCTCCTAGTGGTCTGAACCATTGCTCCGTTCGCCGCGTGAGGGTCCCGGACAGCGGGAAAACCGTGATCCTGTCCGGCTTTTTGTCCGTTCGGGCGTGATCGTCCGCGGCAGGTCGCTGACAGAATTTCGCGACGTCGGGTGAGCAGCCGACCGCGGTTCGTCAGCGAAAGGGACGCGCATGTCGTTCGCCAAAGCGGCACTGAAGACCCTCCTCACGTTCCTCCTGGCGACGATGGCGTTCGGCGTCGTGCCCGCCGCCCAGGCGGCACCGGCCGCACCCGCGGCGCCGGTGCTCGGGCGCAAGGCGTGCACCGATGACCCGAAACCCGGGCAGGTCGCGTGTTTCGCGCTCTTCCGCGCCGACGAACACGGCCTTCAACGCGCCACCGCACCCCAGGGATATGGCCCGGCTGACCTCGCCGGCGCGTACGAGCTGCCCACGGGCACCGGCGGCGACGGGATGACGGTCGCGATCGTCGACGCCTTCGACACCCCCGACGCGGAAGCCGAGATGGGTGTGTACCGCGCGCAGTTCGGGCTGCCGCCGTGCACGGTCGCCAACGGCTGCTTCACGCGCGTGGACCAGCGTGGCGGCCAGGACTTCCCCCGCGAGAACACCGGCTGGCAGCAGGAGACGATGCTCGACCTCGACATGGTCTCGGCCGTCTGCCCGCGTTGCCACATCCTGCTCGTCGAGGCCGACGACGACCTGGTGCCGAACATGGGCGCCGCGGTGAACCGGGCCGTCGCGATGGGCGCGAAGTTCGTGTCCAACAGCTACGGCGCCGACGAGGACCCGTCCGAGCTCGACCTCGACGAGTCCTACTACGACCACCCCGGCGTCGTCGTCACCGCGAGCTCCGGCGACTACGGCTACGGGCCGCAGTTCCCGGCCGCTTCGCCCCACGTGACGTCGGTCGGCGGTACCTCGCTCCACCGCGACTCAACCGCCCGCGGCTGGCGCGAGACGGTGTGGTCGGGCACAGGCAGCGGGTGCTCCGCGTACGAGCCGAAGCCCGCGGCGCAGACGGATTCCGGCTGCTCTCGGCGCACGATCGCCGACGTCGCCGCGGTCGCGGACCTCGCCACCGGCGTCGCCGTGTACCTCCACGGCACCTGGGCGGTCGCGGGCGGCACGAGCGCGTCCTCGCCGATCGTCGCCGCTGCTTACGCCCTGGCCGGTGAACCGGCGGCGGGCACCTACCCCAACGCGTTGCCCTACCGCGCCGGCGCGACCTTCAACGACGTGACCGAAGGCGCCAACGGCACGTGCGCCCCGGCGTACCTCTGCACCGCCGGCCCGGGCTTCGACGGCCCGACCGGGCTCGGCACCCCACGTGGCATCTCGGCCTTCACGCCCGGCGCGACCGGACTCGTGTCCGGCACGGTGCGCGACGCCGCGGGCGCGCCGCTGGCCGGTGCTCAAGTCAAGGCCGGTGACTTCGCGACCACTGTGGACAGTGCGGGTCGCTACACGCTGGGCGTTCCGATCGGCACCTACACGGTGACCGCGAGCAAGTTCTCCTACCAGGACACGGCCGCCGACGTCACCGTCGAAGCCGGCAAGACCGCGACCGCCGACTTCACCCTCGCGTCGGTGCCGTCCGTGCGGCTGAGCGGGACCGTCCGCGACGGCAGCGGCCACGGCTGGCCGATGGCCGCGCACGTGCAGGTCGCCGGGCAGCCGACCACCACCGTGCAGACGGATCCGCTCACCGGGCGCTACTCGATGAGCGTGCCCGAAGGCGCGGTCTACAGCGTGCAGGTCGATCCCGACTACCCCGGTTACCTGCCCGGTTCCGCGTCCGTGTCGGTCGGTGACACCGCCACCACGCACGACGCCGTGGTCACCGTCGACCCCGTGAGCTGCGGTGCGCCCGGCTACACCGACCGGTTCACCGGCCCCGCGCAGGACTTCGAGGCGCCCTCGGGGTGGCAGGTCGTGAACAACCTCGGCGAAGATGCGGCGACCTGGTCGTTCACCAACCCCCGCCGCGACAACTACACCGGCGGCACCGGGGCCTTCGCCACCGTCGACAGCAACTCGATCGGCGGCGACCAGGACACCGCGCTCGTGAGCCCGGTCGTGGACCTCAGCGCCGCGGTGAACCCGACCGTGCGGTTCGCGAGCGACTACCAGGGCACGCAGGGCCAGCAGGGCTCGGTGGACTTCACGACCGACGGCGGCGCCACCTGGACCACGGCGAGGCAGCACGGCAGCGACACCGTGGCCGGGCCGTCGACGCAGGTCGTGCCGCTGCCCGGCGCCGCGGGCAAGCCGGCCGTGCAGGTGCGGTTCCACTACCGGGACAAGCTCTTCGGCTTCTGGTGGCAGGTCGACGACGTGCTGATCGGCGACCACGTGTGCGAGGTGGTGCCGGGCGGTCTCGTCACGGGTTCGGTGCACGACCACGTGACCGGCGCCGCGCTCGGCGGGGCGGCCGTGGACAGCCTCGACCGGCCCGGCGAGGGCTCGACCACTCGCGCCGACGGTTCGTACTGGTTCTTCTCGACCGCCACCGGCAGCCACCCGGTCACGGCGTCGGCCACGAACTTCGTGCCCGGCACGCAGCAGCCGGTGATCGCGCCCGACGCGGTGACCCCGGCGGACTTCGTGCTCGACGCCGGTCAGCTGCAGGTGACCAGCGCGGCGGTGGCCGAAACCGTGGCCTGGCAAGGACAGGCGAGCGCGAGCGTGAAGGTGCGCAACACCGGCACCGCGCCCGTGGACGTGCGGCTGAGCCCGTCGGCCGCCGCGTTCACCCCGGCCGCGGCCCACGGCGCGCCGTTGCAGCGGATCAAGGGTGACTTCAGCACGGGACCGTTGCTGGGGCACGTGAAGCAGGCCGCGCCGGCCGACCCGTTGCCGGCTTCGGACGCGTGGCAGAGCGTGGCGAACTACCCGACGAAGATCATGGACCACGGCGTGGCGTCGGTGAACGGCAAGGTGTACTCGTTCACCGGCCTCAACGGCTCCGAGCTCACGACCAAGAACTTCGTGTACGACCCGGGCACGCTCGCGTGGACGCCGATCGCCGACCTCGCGACCCCGCGCGAGAACCCGGCGGTGGCGGCCATCGGCACGAAGATCTACGTGACCGGTGGCTGGGCCGACGGCAGCATCCCCGTGACGAACACCGACGTCTACGACACCGTCGCCGACACGTGGACCACGGGCGCACCGATGCCGACGGCCACGTCCGCGATGGGGGTCGCCGTGGCCGGCGGTCGCATCTACGCGGTGGGTGGCTGCGACGGCGGCAACTGCGGCGTCACGCGGGTGCAGGTCTACGACCCGGTCGCGAACCGGTGGTCGGCGGGACCGGCGCTGCCGCTGCCGATCGGCTGGACCAACTGCGGCACGATCGCCGGCTCGGTCTACTGCGCCGGCGGCGTGAGCGACTTCGATCCCGTCAAGACGGCGTTCAAGCTGGATGTCGAAACGGGCACCTGGTCGCGGGTCGCCGACCTGCCGGTGCCGATGTGGGGCTCGGCCTCAACCGTCGCGAATGGACAGTTGCTGCTCTCGGGCGGCATCGCCGACGGCGCGCTCACCAACGCCGGGTACGCCTACGACCCGCGGACCAACCAGTGGTCGGCCCTGCCCAACGCCGATGAGACGCTGTTCCGCGGTGGGTCCACCTGCGGCTTCTACCGCATCGGCGGCTCGGCCAACGCGAGCTTCAACCCGACGGACCACGACCTGCTGTTGCCGGGCTACGGCGACTGCGGGGAGTACGTGTCGGTCCCGTGGCTCTCGACCGCCCCGGCGGCGACCACGATCGCGCCGGGCAAGACGGCGACGTTCACGGTGACACTCGACGCGAACGTCGCGGCGATCACCCAGCCGGGCACGTACACGGCGGAGCTGGTGGTCGGAGCGCTGGTGCCGAAGGCGGTGCCGGCGCTCCCGGTGTCGTTCACGGTGAAGCCGCCGGCCACGTGGAGCAAGCTCACCGGCACCGTCACCGGCGCGCGCTGCGGCGCGACCGCGGGCCCGCTCGCCGCGGTCACCGTGCAGGTCGACAGCTGGGCGGCGAGCTACACACTCAAGACCGACGCCGCCGGCCAGTACACGCTGTGGCTGGATCGCCGGAACAACCCGCTGACGCTGATCGCGGCTCGCGACGGCTGGCAGCCGCAGACGCGGACGGTGAAGCTGGTGAAGGGCCAGCCGGAGGTGGCCGACTTCGTGCTGAAACCGACGGGCTGCTGAGGTTTCGCGGCTGGTCGCGGCTTCTTGGTCACGATCAGCCGCGGCCGCTAATCGGGTGCGTCCGGCGGCTCGGTGGTGCCAGGCTTCGGGCCGTGCTGAACATTCGGATGAACGAGATGGCGGTCGAGAGCCTGGGGCCGTCGGGCGCTGTGCCCTCGGCGGAGTTGACGCCGGGCCTGCGAAAGATGGTCGCCGAAGGCATCGTGCGGCACGGCGCGGCAGTGGGTTTTGCCCGCGACGCTGCTCGGGTTCGAACGCCCCGGCCGGGCGAGCCGGACCTGACTCGGTGGGAGTGCTCGACGAGCAGCGTCCACCTCGAGGACGTGGTGCCGGTCCGCGCGGGAGCGGCGGCGGACGGCGAGCGCCTGATCGGCGAGGCGGATCAGGTCTCGATGCTGCGGCAGGGGTTGGGCTTCGCTCTGGAGGTGGTCCGGCTCGCCCGCGCGCTGCCCGAGCCGGCTGCGGTGCGGTGCGTCGTGGGAGCGAACAGCACGAACGGCACCTTCAGGTTCCACTGCGCTCGGCCGGGTGAGACCAGGCTGGACCCGGATGTGGACACCTACTTGCTCGGCAAGCTGATCCTGGTCGACAGCGGTCCGGTGAGCCTGGGCGGAACACCGTGGTGACGGGTTTTCCCGTTGGTGGGTTGCGCGGTCCGTGTGCGGACTCGCTGCTCTGGCTCACCCACCACCCCGCCAATGCCCACCCGCTCCTGTGGTGAACCGCACGTCCCGGCGTTGTGCAATGTGACATACTACTGGCCATGGAGGCGACGGGAAGGCCCGCCGACGTGCTCGTGGTGGGCGCCGGGGTGGTCGGGGCGGCGTGCGCGTACTACTGCGCCGCGGCGGGGCTGCAGGTCGCCGTGCTGGACCGCGGCGGGGTCGCCGGCGGCACGACCAGCGGCGGCGAAGGCAACATCCTCGTGTCGGACAAGGAGCTCGGCGCCGAGCTCGACCTGGCGTTGCTCTCGGTGCGGCTGTGGGCCGAGCTGGGGGAGCGGTTCGGGTCGGGCGCGCTGGAGCTGGAGCACAAGGGCGGCGTGGTCGTCGCGCAGTCCGCGGAAGCGGCGGCGGGCCTGGCCGAGCTGGCCGCCGAGCAACGTGCGATGGGCGTCGAGGCCGTGGACCTGACGCCGGCCGAGGTGGCCGAGCTCGAACCGAACCTGACGAAAAACGTCTCCTCCGGCGCGTACTACCCGCAGGACAAACAGGTGCAGCCGATGCTCGCGGCCGCGGAGCTGCTGCGCCAGGCTGGGCGGCTGGGCGCGCGGCTGCACACGGACACGGAGGTGCGCGCGTTCCGGCGCGGCGCCGACGGGTCCTTCGCGGGCGTCAGCACCAACCGCGGCGAGTTCTCCGCGCGCTGGCTCGTGAACGCGGGCGGCACGTGGGGCGGCGAGATCTCGGCACTCGCCGGCGCGCCGATCCCGGTGCTGCCGCGGCGCGGGTTCGTGCTGGTCACCGAGCCGCTGCCGCGGGTGATCCGGCACAAGGTCTACACGGCCGACTACGTCGCCAACGTGGCGAGCGGCGACGCCGGGCTCGAGACGTCCGTGGTCGTGGAGGGCACGCAGTCCGGCACCGTGCTGATCGGCGCGAGCCGCGAGCGCGTCGGGTTCGACCGGCAGTTCTCGCTCGACGTGGTGCGCAAGCTCGCGGCGCGGGCGATCGGGGTGTTCCCGTTCCTCGCCGACGTCGCGCTGATGCGCAGCTACCTCGGCTTCCGCCCGTACTGCCCGGACCACCTGCCGGTGATCGGCGAGGACCCGCGGGTGCCGGGACTGGTCCACGCGTGCGGCCACGAGGGCGCGGGCATCGGGCTCGCCGCCGCGACCGGGCACCTGGTGGCGCAACTGGTCACCGGCGTGCGGCCGGACCTGGACCTCGCGCCGTTCCGGGCGGATCGCTTCGAGGGGGTCGCGTGACGGAGCAGGTGAAGTTTTCCTTCCGTGGCACGGAGATCGTGGCGGAGCCCGGACAGAGCGTGGGCGCCGCGCTGATCGCCGCCGGCCACCGGTCCTGGCGGACCACGCGCCGCGAAGGCGCGCCGCGGGGCATCTTCTGCGGCATCGGCGTGTGTTTCGACTGCCTGGTGGTGGTCAACGGCGAGCCGGGCCGGCGCGCGTGTCTCACCGAGGTGCGCCCGGGTGACGTGATCGAACCGCAGGAAGGAGCCGGCCGTGGCGATCTCGCCTGCTGAGTGGGACGTGGCCGTGCTGGGCGCCGGGCCCGCCGGGCTGGCTGCCGCGGTGGCGGCCGGCTCGGGCCGCGCCCGGGTGTCGCTGGTGGACGGCGGTGCCCGCGTGGGCGGGCAGTTCTGGCGCCACCGCGAGGGCGACGACGGCGCGGGTCACCACGACTGGCGGACGCTGGTGCGGCTGCGCTCCAGACTGTCGCGAGTGGACGTTCGCGTCCGCCACCGGATCTGGCACGTCGAACGCACCGGCGCCGGGTTCACCGTGCACACCGACCGCGGTGAGCTCACCTGCCGCGCGGTCGTGATCGCGACCGGCGCGTACGACCGGCAGCTGCCGTTCCCGGGCTGGACGCTGCCGGGTGTGTATACCGCTGGGGGCGCGCAGGCGCTGCTGAAGGGCCACGGCGTGCGGGCAGGGAACCGGGTCGTCGTCGGTGGAACGGGACCGTTCCTGCTGCCGGTCGCGGCCGGGCTGGTCTCCGCGGGAGCCGAGGTGGCGGGCGTGTTCGAGGCCGGCTCGCCCGCCGGGTTCGCGCGGTCGCCGATGGCCGTGCTGGCCAACGCGGGCAAGCTCGCCGAAGGTGCCGCATATCTGAAAACACTGGCGCGGCAACGGGTTCCGTACCGCACGCGCACGGCCGTGGTGGCCGCGCACGGCACGGACGGCGTCGAGGGCGTCACCGTCGCGTCGCTCGACCGGCGCTGGCGGATCGTGCCCGGTACCCGGCGGGAGATCGCGTGCGACACCGTCGCCGTCGGCTACGGCTTCACGCCCCAGCTCGAGCTTCCGTTGCAGCTCGGGTGCGAAACCGCGCTCGGTGCGGACGGCAGTCTCGTCGCCGTGGCCGACGACCGGCAGCGCGCGACGGCCCCCGGCGTCTACCTCGCCGGTGAGGTCTGCGGCGTCGGTGGTTCGGCGCTGTCCGTGGTGGAGGGTGAGCTCGCCGGGCTGCACGCGGCGCTCACGACCGTCGGCGCCGAGCCGGGCCGGGACACCGTCGCCCGCCTGCTGCGGCGGCGCAAGTCGTTGCGGGCCTTCGCTTCGGCGATGCACGCGGCCCACCCGGTGCCGTCCGGCTGGCAGACGTGGCTCGACGCCGAGACTCAGGTGTGCCGCTGCGAAGAGGTGTCCGCCGGCACCGTCCGCGGCGCTGTGAAGGATTTCGGCGCCACCGACGCGCGAACCGTGAAGCTGCTGGCGCGCCCGGGTATGGGCCTGTGCCAGGGCCGCGTGTGCGGCTACGCGACGGCCTGCCTCGTCGCGGCCGAGTGCGGGCGGGAGCCGGCGGCCGCCGACCTCGCCGGCGTGGCGACGCGGCCGATCGCGCAGCCGGTGAAGCTCGGGGACCTCGCGCGTGGCTGACCTCCAGCTGTCCGAAGAGGACACCGCGGTGCTCGCCGGCGATCGTGGCGAGGCGGCGAAACTGTGCCTGCGCCTGGTGGTCGCGCTCGCCGAGGTGCGCGGCGCCACCCGGCTGCGCACGGTGGAGTCGGCCCACGTCGACGGCTGCCTCTACCACGGCCAGGCCGGGCTGGACTTCGTCGAACGCCTGCGTGAGCTCGGTGGCCGGGTCGCCGTGCCGACCACGCTCAACGTCGGCTCGCTCGATCTGCGCCACCCCGAGCTGGTGCGCGCCGACCCCGAAACGGCGGCCGGGGCACGCCGGCAGATGGCCGCCTACACCGCACTGGGCTGCACGCCGACCTGGACCTGCGCGCCGTACCAGCTCACGCACCGGCCGGCGTTCGGCACGCACGTGGCGTGGGCGGAGTCCAACGCGATCGTGTTCGCCAACTCCGTGCTCGGTGCCCGCACCGACCGCTACGGCGACTTCCTCGACATCGCCGCGGCTCTCACCGGCCGAGTGCCCGACGCGGGCCTGCACCGCGACGAGAACCGCCGCGCCACGATCCGGCTCGACTGCGCGGGCCTGTCGCCGCGGCTGCTCGCGGAGGACGCGGCGTGGAGCGTGCTCGGCCACCTCGCCGGCCGCTTGACCGGCAGCGGGGTCCCGGTGGTGACCGGGGTGTCCGGCGCGGTGACCGAGGACCAGCTGAAGGCGTTCGGTGCGGCCGTGGCGTCGAGCGGGGGCGTGGGCTTGTTCCACGTCGTGGGCGTGACGCCGGAGGCCCCGACAGTGGAAGCCGTTGCGTCGCCGGGGATCCCCACCCATCGCGTCGAAGCCGCGCAGTTGCGGGCGGTGCGCGACGAGCTCACCACGGCACGCGGCTCGGCGCTCGACGCGTTGTGCCTGGGGACCCCGCACTTCTCCCTCACGGAGTTCGAGCGGCTGGCGGCGCTGCTCGGCGACGGCGACGGCGAGCCGCTGCGCGTGCGGGCGTACGTGACCACGAGCCGCGCGGTGCTGGCGGAGGCGGAACGGCTGGGCTACGCGGAAACCGTGCGCGCGGCGGGCGCGCGGATCGTCGTCGACACGTGCACCTACATCACGCCGATCGTCGAGGCGGACGTGCGCACGGCGATGACGAACTCCGGCAAGTGGGCGTGGTACGCGCCGGGCAACATCGGCGTGGACGTGGTGTTCGGCTCGTTGGCCGAGTGCGTCGCGTCGGCGCGGGCCGGGCGGGTCGTGCGGGACGAGGCGCTGTGGACGAGCTGACCGGGCGCACCGTGTTCGCCGGCTCGGCGACCGGGGACCTGCTCGTGCTCGACGCGCCGCTGTCGTTCTGGGGCGGCACGGACCTGTCCGGGTGCATCGTCGACGAGCACCACCCGCAGCGCGGCGCGGTGCTGACCGGCCGCGTGGTCTTGCTGCGGCAGGCGCGCGGCTCCAGTTCTTCGTCGTCGGTGCTGGCCGAGCAGATCCGCAGCGGCACCGCGCCGGCAGCCCTCGTGCTCACCGAGCCGGACGCCATCCTGATGCTCGGCGCCTGGGTCGCGGCCGAGCTGTACGCCCTGCGCCTGCCGATCGTCGTCCTCACCGAACAGGACTACGCGCGGCTCGCCGCCACGTCCGGCCCGGCGCGTGTGTCCGCCGGACCGGACGCGGCGACCATCTCGGTCGGTTGACTTCAGCGCCGCACGCGCACCACGCCGTCCTGGACCACGGCCGCGATCCCCGTGGCCGGGTTGGCGAGCACGTCGAGGTCCTCCAGCGGGTTCGCCCGCGCCAGCACGACGTCACCTGTGGCACCGGGTGAAAGCGTGCCCAGCGAACCCACCTGCCGCAGCAGTTCGGCTGCGACCGTGGTGGCCGCGCGCAGCACCGCCGCCGGCTTCTGCACCTTGGCGCGCAACGTGAACTCCTCCGACTGCCGCGCCTGCATGGCACCCAGGAGATCACTGCCGTAGGCGATGCGGACGCCCGCCGAATCGGCCAGCTGCAAGGCCTGGTAGCCGTTTTCCGTGACCTGCTCGACCTTTTCGTACTGCTCGGCCGTGAACCCCAGTTCGCGGCTCTGCTCCAGCAGCGCCTGGTAGGTGACGAGCGTGGGCACGTAGAACGCGTCGTGGGCGAGGAACAGGTCGATCGAGGTCTCGTCGAGCAGGTTGCCGTGTTCGATGGTGCGCACGCCGAGGCGCAGACCGCGGTTCACGGCTTCGGCGGTGTAGGCGTGGCCCGCCGTGTAGAGGTTCGCGGCGGCGGCCTCCTCGACGATCGCCGTCACCTCCTCGTCGGAGAACTGCAGCGAGTCGACGCGGTCGGTGAGGCTCGCGCAGCCGCCGGACAGCATGATCTTCAGGTGGTGCGCGCCCCGGCGGATCTCGTCGCGCGCGGTGCGGCGCACCTCGTCCACGCCGTCGCACACGCGGCCCAGGACGGGGATCGCGTAGTGCTGGTCGTGCACGTCGCGGCCTGCCGGGCGCAGGTCGCCGTGCCCGCCGGTCTGCGAAAGGGCCTTGCCACCGAAGAAGATCCGCGGGCCGGTGAACAGGCCGTCGGCCACGGCCGCGGCGATGCCGAAGTCGGCACCCCCGACGTCGCGCACGCTCGTGAAGCCGCGCGCCAGCATGTCCTTGAGCAGGTGCGACGCTTGCGCGGCCACATACGCCGGTGACACGTCGGCGACCGTGCCCAGCGCCGCGCTCACGGCGTTCACGTGCACATGGCAGTCGATCAGCCCCGGCACGGCGAAGTGTCCCGAACCGTCGAGCTCGTCCGCGCCGAGGGCGCCGCCGGGATCGGGCTCCACCGCCGTGATCCGCCCGCCCGCGACGCGGATCGTGTGGTCGCCGGCCACCTGCTCGGTCGCCGGGTCGACGACACTCACGTGCCGGATGGTGAGGTCCGCTGCCACCTTTGCTCCTTCCGATTCCGCTTCAGTCACGTCGGATCGTCTCCTGTCCGATGGTCTCGAGCGAGCGCCCGGTGGTGCGCTGCCCGAAGACTGCCACCACGGCGGCGCCGATCACGAGCAGCACCAGCAACATCGTGAACACGCCGCCGAACCCGACGCTGCTGTAGGAGAACCCGATCACGATGGGGGCGATGATCCCGCCGACCCGCCCGACCGCCGACGCGACGCCGAGGCCGGTGGTGCGGATCATCGTCGGGTAGATCTCGGACGTGTAGGAGTACTCGAGCGCGGCGTTGCCGTTCATGAAGAACGACAGCACGATGCCCCAGATCAGGATCTGCGTGCTGGTGCCCGCGAACGCCAGGCCCAGCGCGCCGATCGCGCCACCCGCCAGGTAGATCACGATCGTCCACTTGCGCTCGATGCGCTCGCTCACGAACGCGGCCGAGTAGTAGCCGGGGATCTGCGCGAGGTAGATGACGATGGAGAACAGGAAGCTCTTCGAGATGTCGAAGCCCTGCTTCACCAGCAGCGACGGGATCCAGGTGAAGAAGCCGTAGTAGGTGAAGATGGCGACGAACCAGTAGATCCACGACGTGATCGTGGTCTTGCGCAAGCCGGTGGAGAACAGCGCCCGCAGGTTCGAGGCGATCGAGCCGGAGGACACCTGCACGTCTTCGTCCTGTGTGGACGGCACCGGCGGCGGCAGCGTGCCGACGCGGGCGCTCACCTGGCGCTCGATGTCGGCGACCACCAGTTCGGCTTCCGCGACCCGGCCGTGCACGTGCAGGAACCGCGGCGACTCCGGCAGGGAGCGCCGCCACCACAGCAGCATCACGATCGGCACCGCGGTGAGCACCTGCACCCAGCGCCAGCCGTGGGGCACGTCGCTCACCACGAAGTAACCGAGCAGGCTCGCGAACACGTAGCCGAACGCGAAGAACCCGGCCAGTGAACCGATGTAGCGCCCGCGCACGCGTGAGGGCACGAACTCCGAGAGGTAGGGCGCGATGATCGCGCTCTCCGCGCCGGTGCCCATGCCCGCCACGACCCGCGCGACGAACAGCACCGCGAAGTTCGGCGCGGCGGCCGCGACGAGGCTCGCGGCCGCGTAGAGGACCAGCGCGCTGACCATCACCGCGCGCCGGCCGATCTTGTCGCCCAGCACACCGGCGCCGAACGCGCCGAAGAGGAAACCGATGAGCAGGCTGCTGCCGAGGATGCCGGTGGCTCCGGCCGACAGCCCCCACTCGGCGGTGACGGAGGGGAGGATGAAGGCGACGATCGCGCCGTCCATCGCGTCGAAGGTGTAGCCGAGGCCGCCCGCGAAGAGCAGCTTGTAGTGGAACCGGGAGATCGGCAGGCGTTCGAGCCGGGCCGCCAGCACGTGTGAAGTGAGCTTCGGGGGCGCGCCGGTCGTTTCTGACATGGAGCCTCCCACCATGGGGGACGAGGTCAGGCCACTGTACAATGTCACATGACACGTGGCACGATGAATTTTCCGAGCGGTTCCGCGCTCGGCTCGCACTCAGGCGCACTGGGTAACATCGACTTCGTGGAGGCTTCATGACCGGGCGCGAAAAGCCGTGGCACGGCGTGCTGGTGGCGGCGGCCCTTCCCCTGCGGGAGACCGCGCCGGACGAGCTGACGGTCGACTTCGACACCTACGCCGAGCACGTCGCGTGGCTGGCCGCGAGCGGCTGTGACGGCGTCACGCCCAACGGTTCGCTGGGGGAGTACCAGACGCTGAGCGTCGAAGAGCGCACGCGGGTGGTCCGCACGGCCGTCGAAGCCGCGCCCGAGGGCTTCACCGTGATGCCGGGTGTCGCCGCGTACGGCGCGACGGAAGCGCGGCGCTGGGCCGAAAGCGCGGCGGAGGCGGGCTGCCCCGCGGTGATGCTGCTGCCGCCCAACTCCTACCGGGCCGACGAGCGCGCGGTGCTCGCGCACTACCGCGAGGTCGCGAAGGCCGGCGTGCCGATCGTCGCCTACAACAACCCGTTCGACACCAAGGTCGACCTCGTGCCGGAGCTGCTGGCGGAGCTCCACGCCGAGGGCCTGATCGTGGGTGTCAAGGAGTTCTCGGGCGACGTGCGGCGGCCGTACCGGATCGCGGAGCTGGCGCCGGAGCTCGACGTGCTGTGCGGTGCCGACGACGTGATGCTGGAGCTGGCCATCGCCGGTGCGCCCGGGTGGGTCGCGGGTTACCCCAACGCGTTCCCGAAGGCCACCAGCGAGCTGTGGGCCGCGGCGAAGGCGGGCGAGCTGGACAAGGCCGTGCCGCTGTACCGGCTGCTGCACCCGCTGCTGCGCTGGGACTCGCTCACCGAGTTCGTGCAGGCGATCAAGCTGAGCATGGACATCGCGGGCCGCTACGGCGGGCCGTGCCGCCAGCCCCGGGTGCCGCTCACGCCCGAGCAGGAGAAGGCCGTGCGCCAGGCCACCGAACGAGCGCTCGAGGAAGGACTTTCGTAGCTGATGCGTGCCAAGCGGCTGTTCCACGCGGTCGACTCCCACACCGAGGGGATGCCGGCCCGCGTGATCACGGGCGGGGTCGGGGTCGTGCCGGGCGCGACGATGTTCGAACGCCGGCAGTACTTCGTCGAGCACCTCGACCACCTCCGGCAGCTGCTGATGAACGAGCCCCGCGGGCACTCGGCGATGAGCGGCGCGATCCTGCAGCCGCCCACCCGCCCCGACGCCGACTGGGGTGTGCTGTTCATCGAGGTGTCGGGCTGCCTGCCGATGTGCGGGCACGGCACGATCGGCGTCGCGACGGTGCTGGTCGAGACGGGCATGGTCGAGGTCGTCGAGCCGGTCACCACGATCCGGCTCGACACCCCGGCCGGGCTCGTGGTCGCCGAGGTCGCGGTGCAGGACGGCGTCGCGAAATCCGTGACGATCCGCAACGTGGCGTCGTTCGCGGTCGGGCTCGATCGCAAGGTCGAGGTGCCGGGGCTCGGACAGGTGCGCTACGACCTGGCCTTCGGCGGCAACTTTTACGCGATCGTGGAGCTGGAGGAGCTGGGGCTTCCGTTCGACCGCGCCCAGAAGCAGCGGCTGATCGACGCGGGACTGTCCATCATGGACGCCATCAACACCCGCGACCTGCCCGTGCACCCGGAGAACCCGGAGATCACCGGCTGCCACCACGTGTACCTCGCCGCGCCGGGCTCCAACGCGCGGGTGTCACGCCACGCGATGGCCATCCACCCGGGCTGGTTCGACCGGTCGCCGTGCGGCACCGGCACGAGCGCGCGGATGGCGCAGCTGCACGCGCGGGGCGAGCTGGCGCTGAACACCGACTTCCGCAACGAGTCGTTCATCGGCACGCACTTCATCGGCCGGCTGGTGGAGGAGACGACGGTGGGCTCGCTGCCCGCCGTGGTCCCGACCATCACCGGGCGCGCGTGGCTGACCGGCACGGCGCAGTACTTCCTCGACCCCGACGACCCCTTCCCGGCGGGGTTCGAGCTGTGACCGAGGTGCTGGCCGCGCGGCCGTCGATGTCCGCGGCGATCGCGGCGCTGCGGGCGGCGCTGGCCGGTGGCCTCGACCCGGCGGCGGATCCGGCGCGGGCCGTCGTGCCGGTGCCGAGCGGGCAGTTCCTGCTCATGCCCGCGTTCTGGGGGACCTACGCCGGGGTGAAGGTGGCCACGGTCGCGCCGGACAACCCCGCCGTCGGGCGGCCGCGGATCCAGGGCGAGTACCTGCTGCTGGACGGTGCGACGTTGACACCGCTGGCGTTGCTCGACGGGGTTCCCCTGACGTCGGTTCGCACCGCGGCGTTGTCGGCCCTGGCGGTGGACTGCCTGGCCCCACCGGACGCGGCACGGCTGGTGGTGTTCGGCACGGGACCCCAGGCGGCGAGCCACGTCGAGGCGCTGCGCACGGTCCGACCGCTGACCGACGTCGTGGTGGTGGGCCGTTCGGCCGCGCGGACGGCCGAGTTCGCGTCGACCTGGCACGCCCGGGTCGGCACCGCGGCCGACGTCGCTTCGGCCGACCTGGTGGCCTGCTGCACGACGTCGTCGACGCCGTTGTTCGACGGTTCGCTGGTGCGCGACTCGGCGGTCGTGGTGGCGGTGGGCTCGCACGAACCCCACGTGCGGGAGGTCGACGCCGGGCTGGTCGGCCGTTCGTCCGTGGTGGTGGAAGCCGTGGGCACCGCCTTGCGCGAGGCGGGCGATGTGGTGCTGGCGGTGTCCGAAGGCGCGTTGGCGCCGGAAGCGCTGGTGCCGCTGTCCGAGGTGGTCCGTGGGGCTCGGCCCGGGCCGGGGCCGTGGCTGTTCAAGAGCGTGGGAATGGCGTGGGAGGATCTGGTGGTCGCCGCCACCACCTACGAGGCCGCCCGGGGAGAGTCACGTTGACCAGCGAGGAGCACCTCGCGCTGACGCTGCCGACCTTCGGCGTCCAGCGGAACCTGCGCGACCAGATCACGCAGACGCTGCGCGCGGCCGTGATCTCCGGCGAGCTGCGCCCCGGTGTCGTGTACTCGGCCCCCAGCCTCGCCACGCAGTTCGGCGTCTCGGCGACCCCGGTCCGCGAGGCCATGCTCGACCTCGTGAAAGAGGGCTTGATCGACACGGTGCGCAACAAGGGTTTCCGCGTCACCGAACCGTCCGCAAAGGACCTCGACGACCTCAGCGAGCTGCGCGCGCTGATCGAGGTGCCCACGATCCGCCGCCTCGCCGCCGACGGTGTCGACCCCGCCGTGATCGCCGAGCTGCGGCCCCTGGCCGCCGGCATCGAACGCGCGGCCGCCGCGCACGACCTCATCGCCCACGTCGCCACCGACATGCAGTTCCACCTGCGCCTGCTCGAACAGGCGGGCAACCCGCACCTGGTCGAGACCGTCCGCTCCCTGCGCTCGCGCTCCCGCATCTACGGTCTGCGCGGCCTCGCCGACCGCGACGAGCTGGTGCCCTCGTCCCACGAACACGCCGAACTCCTGGACCTCATCGAAGCCCGCGACGCGCCCGGCGCGGAAGCCCTGATGCTCCGCCACATCCGGCACGTGCGGGGGATCTGGGCGGAGTAAACGCCCTCGCCGAACGCGATTGTGTGCCACAGTGGGGCCCCTCAGGAGGGGAGCGCGACATGGCCGAGGAAGCCACGGCACAGGAACTCTTCGACACCATCGGTGCGAAGTACGAGGAAGCCTTCGGCTCCCGACCGGTGGTGGACGACGCCATCAGGGAGCTGCTGGCCGGGCTGCGGCCTGGGGCGAAGGTGCTCGACATCGGCAGCGGGACCGGGCGGCCGCTGGCCTCGGAACTGGCCGCGGCCGGGCATCAGGTCACGGGGCTCGACGTGTCCGGCGAGATGGTGCGCATCGCGCGGGAGCGGGTGCCCGCGGCGAAGTTCCTGCACGTCGACGTGCGTGAGTGGGAGTCGGAGGCGGCGAGCTGGGACGCGATCTGCGCGTTGTTCTCGTTCGTGCAGCTGACCCGGGCCGAGACGGAAGGCGTGCTCGGCAAGGTCGCCGCGTGGCTGAAGCCCGGCGGACGGTTCGTGCTGATCACGGTGCCGGGTGACATCGAGGATCTGCCGATCGAGTTCCTCGGCCACCCCATCCGAGTCACGAGCTTCGCGGCGGAAGACCTCGAAAGCCGGATCCGGGCTGCCGGGTTCGAGGTGACCGAGACGCGGTCGGAGGTCTTCGAGCCCGGCGAGTCCGGTGCTCCGCAGGAGGAGCACCTCCTGATCACCGCGCGGAAACCCTGATCACTCCCCGGAGAACCGCTGCTCCAGGTCCTGCACCTCGGGCAGCCCGATGAGCGTCGTGAACTCGTCGAACGTCGGCACGCCCGGCAGCGCGGCCGACGGCGTGCCGTCGCGGCGGATGACGTCGAGCAGGGAGCGGATGCCGGCCGTGGCGGCGAGCAGGGTGCCGATGGGGTAGAGGACGAGGGAGAAGCCCAGCTCCGTGATGCGCGCGAGCGACAGCGGTGGCGTGCGGCCGCCTTCGGCCCAGTTGAACACCAGCGGCGCGACACCCCGCAGTTCGGTGGCCACGCGCTCGATGCTCTGCTCGCTCGTGGGCGCTTCGACGAACAGCACGTCGGCGCCCGCGTCGGCGTAGGCCTTGGCGCGGCCGAGGGCGTCGTCGAGACCGTGGACGGCGGCGGCGTCCGTGCGGGCGATGAGCACGAAGTCCGGGTCGCGCCGGGCGGCGGCGGCCGCGGAGATCTTGCCGACCATCTCCTCGCGCGAGATCACCGATTTGCCCGACATGTGCCCGCACTTCTTCGGCATCACCTGGTCTTCGAGGTGGATCGCGGACACGCCGGCCTGCTCGTACGCCCGTACCGTGCGCACCACGTTGATCGCGTTGCCGTACCCCGTGTCGGCGTCGGCGATCACCGGCACGTCGACGGCCGAGACGATCCGCGTCGCGTTGTCGATCATCTCCGCGCCCGAGAGCAGGCCCACGTCGGGCCGCCCGATCAGCGACGCGGTGGTGCCGAAGCCGGTCATGTACACGACGTCGAACCCGGCCTGCTCCACCAACCGGGCCGAAAGCGCGTCGTACGCCCCGGGCGCGACCAGCGGCGGACCGGCCGTCAGCAGTTCGCGCAGGCGCTTGCGCGGGGTTGCGGCGGTACCGAGCAGATTTCCCACGGAGTTCCTCCTTGTGTGCGTCCACCGCGAAAATACGCCTCCGCGCCACCTTGGGGATCGAGCGGGCCGACGGTACGGAGGAAGTGCTGCCCGGCAAGCACCACGTGGGCCCGCCGGTCGCGGCCTGGGGACACGCGAGGGAGCCCGTCGCTTCGACGTGGTCGTCGAGCGTCCATTGTAGACAAGTCCGGTGTGGACAATCCGGCGGAAGCGGGGTGTGGCGCGAAAAACCGGTCGCCGCACCAACCGGCCCGGAAACCGCGCCGTGGCAAGCACGAGGGGCCTCCCCGTCCGGCTCGGGATACCGGTGGGGAGGCCCCTCTGTGGTGCTGCCGCGGCTACTGCTGCTGCTGGTCCTCGCCGCCGCCGAAGCGTTCCTTCAGCTTGTCGGCACCCTGGTGGATCTGATCGCCGTGCTTGCCGCCGGTCTTGTCGTCGGCGAAGTCGGCGGCCTTGTCGACGCCCTGGCCGACCTTGTCCGGATGCTGGCCCGCGAACTCCTGCAGCTTCTCCTTGGCCTTGTCGAACATGCCGTCCATGTCGCGCTCCCTTCCGTCGTGCCGAATTCCGGTGGACGTTCCGAGGAGTACCCAGCCTTTCACCGGGTCAGCCTCATTGTCCCCTCATCGGGTGAGGTGGGAACGGGAGACTTTTCAGTTGAAGCGGCCGGCTCCGTCGAGGTAGGACACCTTGTCGACGGTGATCCCGCCGTCGAGCAGCTCGTCGGCGCGCGCGACGAGCCCCCGCAGGGCGTCGTTGCCACTGTGGACCTTCAGCGCATCGAGGTCGGCGAACATCTCGTAGAACACGAACTCGTCCTCACGCTTGTTCAGCAGGTAGAGCAACGTGCCCTCCTCCTGCCGCGCCGCGTCGACGAGCCCGCGCAGCAGCTGCTCCACCTCCGCCTCCTTGCCCGCTTTGGGACGGATGTAGGCGATCTGCGCGACTGTCATTCCTGACCTCCAAGGCGAAAATGGTCCCTGCCCGGCCAACGTACCGGCGTCACGGGGTCACGGTGGTGTGATGCTGGAAGGGCCACTGCGCCACCGGACGCGCGAGCAGCTCCTCCGGCGGGTCGGGCAGCCGTGGGGGAGTGGTGCTCCAGCGCGCGATGACCACCACGCGATCCTGCCCGCCGAGGTACACGTCGGCGCCGGCGAACTGCTCCGTGGCCGTGAGTGCCGGCACGGCCGTGGCCTCGACCCAGGCCAGCAGCTCCTGCTGCCGGCCCGGGGCCGCGCGGACTTCCCACATCAGTGTGTCGCTCATGCCCGCGACTCTAGTGGCGGGACGGCCGGCACGGCGGTGGCGCCGGTGATGTCCGCGACGGTGAGCCGGAACGCTTCGGGGTACTGCGCGCGCCGAGTGCGCCGGGCGGGTTCCGTGCTGCGCCAGGTGTAGCGGCAGCGCGGGCACTGGTGCACGGTCCACACACCGGCGACCGGCGAGTCGGCGAGCTTCGTGATGTCGGGGTTCTCACAGCGGGGGCAGGTCATGGGCGGGGCTCCTTCCGGTCGGTTCACCGGGCGGCCAGTTCGCGCAGTTTGTCCAGCCAGCGCTCGGTTTCGGGCAGGTCCCGCACCGGCTGGCTGAAGTGGCCGCGCTCGTCGGGCGGGACGGGGGTGGTCGCGTCGATGATCATCTTGTGGGTGATGCCCGCGGGGTCGGCCGCCGGGTCGAGGGCCACCACGGGCAGGTTCGGCAGGATCATCACGTCGCCGGCGGGGTTGACCTTCGTGGACACCGCCCACATCACCCGCGGCAGGTCGAACGGGTCGACGTCGTCGTCGACCACGATCACCGTCTTGAGGTAACCGAGGCCGTGCGGCGTGGTCATGGCGCGCATGCCGACGGCCTTCGCGAACCCGCCGTAGCGGGACTTCGCGGAGATGATCGCCAGCAGGCCGTGGGTGTACATCGCGTTCACCGCCCGCACCTCGGGGAACTCGGCCGTGAGCTGCTGGTGGATCGGCACGCAGGTGTTGGCGGCCATGAGGAAGTCGATCTCGGTCCAGGGCATGCCGAGATACAGCGACTCGAACACCGGGTGCGTGCGGTGGGAGATCCGGTCGATCCGGATCACGGGCATGGCGCGCCCGCCCGAGTAGTGGCCGGTGAACTCGCCGAACGGCCCCTCCAGCTCGCGGCGCCGGCCGAGGATCACGCCCTCCAGCACCACTTCCGCGCCCCACGGCACGTCGAGGCCGGTCAGCGGCGCGGCCGTGACGGGAGCGGGGGCGCCGCGCAGGGCACCGGCCAGCTCGTACTCGTTCTGGTCGTAGGCCAGGGGCGTGGCGGCGACGATGGGGATCACGGGGTCGTTGCCCAGCGTGATCGCCACCGGCAGGTCCTCGCCCGCCCGCTCGGCTTTCGCCAGCTGCAGCGCGATGTCGTGCATCGGCACGGGCTGGATGCCCAGCTCGGCGGGGCCTTTCACCTGCAGGCGGTAGATGCCGACGTTCTGTTTGCCGTCGTCGCCCGGATCGTCCGGGTCCCGTGAGACGACCGCGGCTTTGTCCAGGTAGAAACCGCCGTCGCCGTCGTTGAGGCGGAACAGCGGCAGCACGGAAAACAGGTCCACGTCGGCGCCCTCGAGCACGTTTTCGGCCCACGGCGGGTCGTCACGGCGTTCCACGGGCACCGGGAAGGTCTCCCAGCGGCGGATGAACTCCGCGACCTGCTCGCGCACGCCGGTCGAGGCGGGCAGCCCGAGGGCGAGCGCGTGGTTGGCCCAGGAACCGTGGACGTTGAGCGCGATGCGGGCTTCGGTGAAGCCCTCGACGTTGTCGAAGTACAACGCGGGGGCGGCGTCACCGAGCTTCGGCGCGGCGTTGGCGGCCGCGGCGAGGTCGGGTTCGGGGGCGACCTGCTCGGTCACCCGCAGGAGCTGGCCCTCCTCCTCGAGCGTGGTGAGGAACGACCTCAGATCGTCGTGGGGCACGGCGCTACCTCCTCCGGTGTCGCGGCAAAAGTTTGTATACGAACCGTTCGTCTTCATACTAACATGGAGATCATGACGAGCCGGATGGACGAGTCGGTCTTCCACGCCTTGCGGCGCGCGTTGCAGGAGCACGGCGCGCGCTGGCAGGCGAAGCTGCCGGGGCTCACGAAGCCGCAGTACGCCGTGCTGCTGGCGATCTCCGAGACACCCGGGCTCGACCAGGCGTCGGCCGGGCAGCGTGCGGCCACGGACAAGGCGACGCTCGCGAACTTGCTGCTGCGCCTGGAAGAACGCGGGCTGATCACGCGCACCGTGGGCGCCGACCGGCGCCGGCGCGAGCTGCGGCTCACGCCGGCGGGGGAGGAGCTGCTGGCCGGGGCGACGCCCGTGGTCGACGGCGTGAACGAGTCGATGCTGTCCCCGCTCGACGCGGACGAACGCCGTCAGCTGGTGGCGTTGCTCACCAAACTGGCGATCTGAGGCCCGGTAGGGTCGGGCGATCGGCACCGAGGCTGAGGAGGGCACGTGGCGGGACCGCTGAGCGGACTGAAGGTGGTGGAGCTGGCCGGCATCGGCCCGGGTCCGCACGCGTGCATGGTGCTCGCCGACCTGGGTGCCGACGTCGTGCGCGTGGAGCGCCCCGCGGGCTCGCTCGACCTCACCGGCGGCAAGCCCGACCCGCTGCTGCGCGGCCGGCGTTCCGTCGCGGCGGACTTGAAGACGCCCGAAGGTCGCGACCTCGTGCTGCGCCTGGCCGCGAAGGCCGACGTGCTCGTCGAAGGCCTGCGGCCCGGTGTCACCGAACGCCTCGGGGTCGGCCCGGCCGATTGCCACGCGCTCAACCCCCGCCTGGTCTACGGCCGGATGACGGGCTGGGGGCAGGAAGGCCCGCTGGCGCAGCGCGCCGGGCACGACATCAACTACATCGGGCTCGTCGGCGTGCTCAACGCGATCGGCCGCGCGGGCGAGCGCCCGGTGCCGCCGCTCAACCTCGTGGGCGACTTCGGCGGCGGCTCGATGTTCCTGCTCGTCGGCGTGCTTTCCGCGCTGTGGGAACGGGAACGCACGGGCCAGGGCCAGGTCGTGGACGCCGCGATGGTCGACGGCACGAGTGTGCTGGCCCTCATGGTGTGGTCGCTGCGCGGACTGGGCGTGTGGTCCGACGAGCGCGGCGTGAACCTGCTCGACGGCGGCGCGCCGTTCTACGACACCTACGTGTGCGCGGACGGTCGCTACGTCGCCGTCGGCTCACTGGAGCCGCAGTTCTACACGGCACTGCTCGCCGGGCTCGGCCTGGACCCGGCGGATCTCCCGCCCCAGCAGGACAAAGCGGGCTGGCCGGCACTGCGGGCCGCGTTCACCCGGGCGTTCCTCACGCGCACGCGCGACGAGTGGACCGAGGTCTTCGGCGGCGTCGACGCGTGTGTGACCCCGGTGCTGGAAGCGGACGAGGTCGCCGCCCACCCGCACATCGCCGCGCGCGCCGGGCTGGTCGAGCTCGACGGCGTGCTGCAGCCCGCGCCGGCGCCGCGGTTTTCGCGCACCGCACCGGATCTGCCGTCGTCTCCGCCGAAGCCGGGCGCCGACACCGACGAGGTCATCGCGGACTGGGGCATCTGACCGGCGAGGTCCGCGCGCGGCTGCGAGGAGCCAGCACGAGCACCGCCACCGCGATCGCCGCCCCGCACCCGCCGACGAACAGGAACACCGGCGTGTAGCCCAGCGAAAGTTAGATCTGGCCGACCAGCAACGGCCCGAAGACGTTGGCCAGCCGGCCCGCGCCGTAGCAGAGGCCGGTGGCCGTCGCGCGGATCTCCGCCGGGAACAGGCGCGGGGTGTGGGAGTAGCACAGCGCGACGAGCGTCTGGTTCAAGGCCGCCACGAGAAAACCGAAGATCACGACTGCGGCCGAGCCGAACGTCAGTCCATAAGCGACACCCGAGCCGGCGAACAGCAGGCTGAACACGGTGAGCGGCCCACGCAGCTCGAAGCGGTCGGACACCGGCCACGCCAGCAACGCGCCCGGAACCGCGCCGAGCGTGGTCAAGGCGGTGTAGCCGACGCTGCGGGTGAGGGTGAACCCGTGCTCGTGCAACAGGGTCGGGGCGAACGACGCGAAGCCGTAGTAGCTGATGGTGAGGAAGATCCACAGCGCGAGCATGGCCGTGCGGCGCGCGAAGCGGCCGGTGAACAGCTCGCGCACCGGCGCGGGGGCCTCGGTGGCGGTGGCGAGCGGCAAGCCGGCGCGGCGTTCGATTTCGGCGGCGGTCCGGGCGGCTTCGGTCTCGCGGCCCTGGGCGCGCAGCCACGCCGGTGACTCCGGCAGCCACCGGGTGATCACCAGAGGCGCGAAACCCCATGCGCCGAACACGAACACGAGCCGCCAGCCCTGAGGTCCCAGGTCGATCACGGCTCGCGCGAAGAAGGCCATGGCGGGGATCCCGAGCAGCCCGGCGGCGAGCGTGCCCGCCTGCACGCGGCCGCGTTGCCCGGCCGGAACCAGTTCGGTCAGGTAGGTGACCGCGACGGCGGTCATCGCGCCGAGGCCGCAACCGGTGAGGAACCGGGTGGCCAGCAGGCTCGTGGTGTCGAAGGCGCCGGCGTTGGTCAGGGGAGCAGACGGAGAACCACAGCACGGACCCGCGCAGCGCTCGCTTGCGCCCGAGGCGCTCGCCCAGCCGTCCGCCCACGGCGGCGCCGACGAACATGCCGAGGAATCCCGCCGCGGTGATCACGGAGATTTCGCGCACGCTGACGTGCAGCGCGTGCTGCACGGCGGGCGCGACGTAGGCGAAAGAGTCGAGGTCGGCCAGTTCGAAGGCGAAGCAGAGCGCGAGGGTGCCCGCCACCTGCCCCGGGTGGTGGCCCGGTCGGGCTCGCGGGGTCACGTCAGTCCCTTTCGGACCTCAGTGTTCGGAAGGGGTGTTCGGCCAGGGGGTGTTCGCAGCGGTACCGCCCCGCCGAGGGTGGCGGCGGGGCGGTACCGGATCGGGCGACCGCGTCACCGATCGGCGTCGGTGATCACTTCGGTCGGTGGCGCCGTTTCGGTGCCGAGCGCGCAGGCGAGAGCGGCGAGCTCGGCCGGGGTGGCTGTCGGGTTCACCAGTCGGCCTTGCGTGCGGATGACTTCGTCACGGGACAGGCTCCTTTGCTCGATCGGAGGAAAAAGGAAACGAGCCGGGGGAGAGGGGAAGCCTCGGAAGTGGTGGTGAGGTGGTCGTGGGTCGCGCGCGGTGCTGCTCGCACAGACCGGTCGGCCCCCTCGGCCGGCCGGTTCGCCCGAACAGCACCCCGGGCACCGCGACCTGGCCCCCGCACGACGGTGGGCAACCGCCGTGCCGCCCGGGGGCCGAGAACGGGAGTGACGCCGGTGGGAGGTCCGTCGTCGAGGTGGTCCGCCGCGGTGAGCGGGACCGCGCCACCGGCTTCCGGCGCGCGGGACCCGCAAGTCCCGGTGCGCGCGGTGGTGGCGGCCATGATCACGAAGCGTAGGGAGCCGCGCGGCGGGGAAACAACGCCATCGTGCGGCGAGATCATTGCACCCTTCGCAACGGTTCGGACATGCGTTTGCCGTGGGCGCGGGCGATGCGCGCAAGCGTTTGCACGTTGTCGGTGACGGTGGAACTGCGGTGCCACGCCAGGAAGATCGTGCGGCCGGAGAACGACGGGTCGTCGATGGGGATGCGGGTGATGCGGGGGTGCTGGTGGTCGTTCATGCCCTCGGGCACCACCGACACGCCGATCCCCGCGCCGACCATCGACTCGACGACGAACAGGTCGTTGCCCTCCACCGAGATGCGCGGCACGAACCCGGCCCGCGCGCACGCGTTGACCATGTGCGTGCGGCTGCTCGACCCCGGTTCCATCGCGACGAACGGCCGCTCGCTCACCTCGCGCAGCGACACGCGTTCCCGGCCGGCGAGTTCGTCGTCCACCGGCACGGCCAGCAGCAGCGACTCGGTGAACAGCGGTTCCACCACCAGATCCGACTCGATCGGCGCCACCGAGGAGAAGGCGGCGTCGGCGTCCCCGCGCAGCAGCATTTCGACGACGCCCGTCGCCGGGCTCTGGGTGCAGCGCAGGCGCAGCTCGGGGCGTTCTTCGAGCAGATCGGCCAGCACGCCCGGCACGAAGCCCAGCCCGAGCGAGTACGTGTGCGCGATCCGCAGCAGCCGTTGGGGTTCGCCGGCGTCGGCGAGCGCCGCGCCGACCGCGTCGGACCGCGCCCGCAGCACGGCGTGGGCCTCGCGCACGAGCACGTGCCCCGCCGGCAGCATCCGCACGCGGCGGCCGTCCTGCTCGACCAGCCGGATCTCCAGTTTCCGCTCGAGTGCGCGGATCCCGCGCTGGACCGTCGCCACGCTCACCCCGAGCTCCGTGGCGGTCTGCCCGAAGTGCTCGGTGTCGGCGAAGCTCAGCAACAGCTCGAGGTCCGCGAAGGTGACCTTGCCGGCGCGTCCGTCGTCCACCCGCACGATTATCCGCCGACGACCGAAGTGACGGATGTGGCCACGAACGTCACCTTCCGGCCTGGTCGTGCGAGATGCCGTTCCACCAGCGACGATCCAAGTACACGGTCGTGTGAGAGTGGGTCCGAAAGTACCCGCGACGCTGCCCCCGAGGTCATTTCGGCGGTGTGGACCACCCGGCCGGTGCCGTTATCGTCACCCGGATGAGGGCGGCGCTGGGGGCGGACTTCCGCCGGTTGTGGTGGGCTTCGACGGCGAGCGAGGCCGGCTCCGCCCTCGGCTACGGCGCGATGCCGCTCGTGGCCGTGCTGATCCTCCGCACGCCGGCCGCGCAGGTTTCGCTGCTCGCCGCCGTGCCGAGCCTCGCGGGCGCCCTGCTGGCACTCCCGCTCGGCGGCTACGTCGAGTTCCGGCGCAAACGCCCGGTCATGATCACCGCCGACGTCGTGCGGTTCGCCGTGCTCGCGACCGTGCCGCTGACGATCGCGCTGGGTGTGGTGTCGCTCGCCCAGCTCTACGTGGTCGGCATCGCGCAGACCACGGCGCTCGTCGCCTTCACCGCCGCGTCCGGTGCGCACCTGCGCGCGCTCGTCCCGGGCCGGCACCGCGCCGACGCCGCCGGCCGCTTCGAAGCGGCGAGCTGGACGGTGAACTCGGCCGGCCCACCTTCCCACCTGGCTGCGGTGTGGGGACGCTCGGCAAGATGGTTGTTCGTGGCAGCGCTTGGCAGCACCTTCGGTAGCGTTGCCCGACCGTTTCGAACCGGGTGCCGAACGATACCCGTGTGAGGTAATCCTGGGCTGTGGTTGGCAGGTAACCAGCAGGTCAGGGAGTTGTCCACAGGTATCGCGAGTTGTGGATGATCAAGGCCGGAACCTGTTTGATCACCCATTTTTGTCGGTGTGGCTCGATACGCTGGAAGCGGGCAGGCCCCCTAGGGAGGGCGGGGTCTGTCCCGTGGGGGATTGGCTCTGGTTTTGGTCCTGGTTTCCGTCTGATTCGTCTCGCAGGTCATGCACGGCTGGTGTCGAGGCGGCATAGTTGTGAGGCCGCGCGACTGAGCCAGTGCGCAGGCCATCCCGGTCTCGAGAGCCGTCCGACTGAAGACGGCGGTATCGCTGCGGCCTGCGCTCGACGCGCGCCCCGCGCTGTCCCTGCCCGCGCGCGACGCCCTCGCCCTTTGCCGGGATTTTGTCGCGGGCCGGAGTTCCCGTTCACTGGCCGGAATTCCCCGGCGAGTTCGCGTTCCTGATGATCGGAATGCTGCCGCTGATCGCCGCGCGGGGGTGGTGTGCGTGCTCAGCGTTGCGCTGCTGCTCGTCCCCGTCCGGAAACGCGCGCCACGGAACGAACCTGGCTCCGTGACCCCCGCGCGGGGCGGCTAGCGTGGCCGCATGGATCTCCCCGAGGAGCTCGTCGCGCTGCTGGAGCAGCCGAGCCTCTGCTTCATCGCCACCACGATGCCCGACGGTTCGCCCCAGCTGACGCAGACGTGGGCCGACACCGACGGCAAGCACATCCTCGTCAACACCGTGGAGGGTTTCCGCAAGGTGCGCAACATCGAGCGCGACCCGCGGGTGGCGCTGAACATCGCCGACGCCACGCACCCGCACCGGTACTTCACCGTGCGCGGGCGCGTGCTGGAGACGACGACGGACGGCGCGGCCGAGCACATCGACAAGCTCGCCCACCGCTACACCGGCCGGCCCTACGCGTGGTACGGCGGGCGCGACCAGGTGCGCCTGCTGCTGCGCATCGAAGCCGAGCACATCGGCTCGATGGGCCACTAGCGAGCCTGTTCCGGGGAAGGGGGCCAGCCGTGCAACGTCAGGTTCTGCTCATCGATTTCGGGGCCATCGGCGGTGCGCCGGCCGGAACGCCGCCGAGCTTCGACGTGAAATCCGGGCCGGGGACGATCACGGTGCTCGAAGGCAGCGCGGACGCCGCGCCCACCTCGGCGTCCTACGAAACGCACGTGGTCTTGACGGGCGACACGAGCTTGCGCGAGGACGGCGTCGTGACCTTCGACCGAGGCGGACTGCGGCTGTCCTGCGTGGCGGACGGCGTCTCCGAGCCGTCGGCGGAGGAGGGAACCGCACGCGGCGCCATCGTGTGGCGGGCCGAGGGGTTCGGGGACTGGGCGGGGGTGACCGGCCTGGTCACCGCGAACTTCGAAATCGAGATGTCGACCGGCCGGGGCCGCGACCGCCACGTGTACCGGCTGTTCCTGCCCTGACGGCGCGCCGCTGGCCTCGGCCCCGTGAGAACGGCGCCGCCAATTCCGAAAAGCGGAAAGGGCGCCATCCCGGCCCACCCGGATGGCGCCCCGCCCTGGAGGTTCCGCTCAGCCGTCGGAGCGGCGGCGGTGCAGCGAGAACTTCTCGAACACCGACAGCTCGCCGTGCGGCTTGTTCACGTTGTAATACGTCACGTGCATCGTCGTGGTGTCACCGCGGTGGCGTCCCGGGTCCACGGTGAACGACGCGAAGCCGTAGGGGTGCTCCTCGTCGCGGACGGCGCTCCACACGGCCTGCTCCTTGACGTACGTCGACACGCGCTTGCCCGACGTCGGGTCGGCCTTCGGTGACACCGCGGTGATGACCTTCGCGGTGCCGTCCTTGAAGAAGCTGCCGTTGGTGGTGCCGGAGACCCCGCCACCGCCGAGGACCATGTGCACGGTGCCGTGCGTGGCGTCGATGTTGTCGGTCGCGGTGGAGACCGGGTTCGGCGTGAGCGTCTCGCTGCCGGAGACCACGCCGTGCACCGCGAGCGAACGCTCGTAGTCGTGCTCGTGGCCGCACAGCACCAGGTCCACGCCGTACTTGTCGAACAGGGGCCCGTACTTCTCGCGCAGGCCGAGGTCGGCGCCGTTGGCGTCGGAGGTGCTGATCATGACCTGGTGCATCGCGACGACGATCCAGTCGATGTCCCGTGACGCGCGGGCCGCGGCCAGCTCCTTCTTCAGCCAGGCCAGCTGGCGGCCGCCGGAGTAGCCGTTGATGTAGACGTCGCCGCCGTCCTGCAGGGCGTTGTCGTCGTTCTGCAGCACGATCACGCGCACCGAACCGGCGGTGAAGCTGTACCAGAGGCCGGCCAGCTCGCGGTCGGTCTCGGTGGAGGGCAGGTCGAAGTAGGCCTGGTAGGCGGACAGGCCGATGTCGCCGTTCTGCTTCTCGATCTCGTGGTTGCCGGCGGCGGGCATCCACGGCCGGTAGCGCGCGGAGCGGGTGTTGTTGGTGAAGAAGTTGTTCCAGGTGCGCACGCGGTCGACGTCGAGGTTCGCGTAGCAGAGGTCGCCGTTGAGCAGGTGGAACAGCGGCGCGACGGTCTCGACGCCCGTCACGATGTCCTTCGTGGCCGGCGTTGAGTTGGCGTCGAGGCCCACGGCGCCCGCGGCGTTCCAGGTGACTTGCGGCGCCGACTGGTCGCCGAAGCTGGTGAAGGTGAAGGCCGAGCGGCCACTGGGGGCGGTGCGGAAGGTGGCCGCGTCGGGCGTCGCGCCGTCGTGCTGCGCGGCGTAGATGTACTCGGTGCCCGGACGCAGGTGGTCGAGCAGCGCGTGGTGCACCCACACGGTGCGGCCGGACGTGCCGTCGACGTAGGTGCGCGTGTCGGCCTGCGCCACGGCGCCGAAACCGCCGTCGAGCGTGCCGTACAGCACGCGCGGGCGGCGCACGGAACCCTCGGTGATCCAGGAGACCACCATCTGGCGCGCGGGGTCGCGGCCGAAGGTGAGGTGCAGGCCCTGTACCGGTGTCGTGCCGGAACCGACCTGCGGCACGAACTCGGCGCTCTGCGGGGCGGCACTCGCGACCCCGGTGCCGAGCAGCGGCACGGCCGCTCCGGCGCCCAGCAGACCGAGTGCTCCCCGGCGGCTGACGGTGTGTTTGCTGGACTCGGACATGCACCCTCCTCGGCTTCGGCCAGGCGAACCTAGGCGGGCCGGCCGACGCGGCGATGAACGAAACCTGTCAGCCGCGTGAAGTGTGCGGCGGCGGGCAGGGCCTTGGGCCGGACGGTCCAATCTGGACACCCGACGTGCGGAACTTTTCGGTCATCGAGGCGAAAACGCCACGGGCGGCGCACCTGGACGGCGTCGTCGACGTCCAGGCACGTCGCGTTCGGGGGGATGCCTAGCGCGCAGCCAGGAACCGGTCGTATGCGGCGAGCACGTCCTCGGTCGTCAGCGCCGGGCCGTTCGGGTCCTTGGCGTCGTCGTCCCAGCGGCGCACGAGCACGGCCTCTTCGGCGTTCGGGTGCGCGGCGAACTCGGCGACCTCCTCGGGCGTCATCGGACCGCCCTGCACCTTCAGCGAAGCGACCGACGCGGGGCTGAGGTGATCGTGGTACTCCGCGTCGGTCGCGACGAGATAGCGCTTGGCCGGCACGTGCTGCGCGATGATGAACGCGGCCCGCTCGCCGAGGTGCCGGCGGGCGAACTCTGCACCGGACAGTTCGTGCGGCAGCTTCGGCCATTCCTCGCGCACGGCCTTCGCGCGGCCGATGTCGTGCAGGGTCGCGGCGAGCACGAGCTCGTCGTCGCCGCCGTGCTGCGCGGCGAACCAGCCGGCCTGCAGCGCGTGGGTGCGCTGGTCCACCGCCTCGCCGCCGTAGGGCAGGCCGGCGAGGCCGTCGACGAGCTCGGCGAGCGCTTCTCGAGTGAGGGTCACGAGTTCTCCTTCAACGTGCTCGCGAGCTCTTCCGCGAGCTCACGGGTGGCGGCGACGACACCGGACCAGCGGCGCGTCAGGTCGGGGTCGATCTCCAGCGGACGGCCGTTCACGTCGAGCACGGCGCCGCCGGCGGCGGGGACCATGACCATCGCCGCGGCGAGGTCCATGATGCGGTGGGTGTCGGAGCCCGCGTCGGCGAACGCGTCGGTGGACCCCTCGGCCACCAGCGCCGCCTCCAGGCAGCTCGAGGACAGGATCCGCACGCGCGCGGCGCGCTTGGCCACACGCCACCAGGCCGGGTCGTCCGAACCGTGGGGCCGCAGCAGGCTCACGGCCGCGCCGTCGAGCTCACGCCGGCCCGTGGTGCGGTAGGGGGTGGGCTGCCCGGCCACGGCGTGCCAGCACCGGCCGGTGTCGAGCCAGCAGGTCAGTGCCTCGGTCGCGACGCCGTCCACCGCGACGACCCCCGCGAACGCCGAGAGCGGCACGCCGGCCGCCGCGTTGGCGGTGCCGTCGACCGGGTCGACCACGAGTGTCACCGACGAACCGTGGTCGATCACGCCGATCTCTTCGCTCAGCAGGTTGACCCGGTGCTTGTCGACTACCTCGGCGACGGCCGTGTCGACGAGGATGTCGAGCCGCATCGTCGGGGTGCCGTCGGCGCCGATCTGGACCTTTTCCGCCAGTTCCGCCCGGGTGTGCTTCGCCCGGGCGGCCGCGAAGGCCGCCACGGCCGCGCGAGTGGCGTCGGCGAGCGCCGGGTGCGTGCCCTCGGGGATCACGGGCTCGGGCACCGGCCATCCGATGTAGGTCATGCCTTGCTCACCAGCGTCGTGTGCACGACCGGCCACTTCGGGCCCGCCGCGATGAGCGCCAGGTCGGCGCGCCGGCCGGGTTCGAGGCGACCGCGGTCGTCGAGCCCCGCCACGGCGGCGGGACCGCTCGTGACGAGCCCGATGGCTTCGGGCAGGGACACGAGGCCGTCGTCGACGAGCGCGAACGCCGCCGCGAGCAGGCCCGAGGGCAGGTAGTCCGACGCCAGCGCCGTCACCAGGCCCAGCGCCACGAGGTCGCGGCCCGACGCGTTGCCGTTGTGGGAACCGCCGCGCAGCACGTTCGGCGCGCCCATGACCACGGGCAGGCCGCGTTCACGAGCTTCCCGCGCCGCCTCGACGGTGGTGGGGAACTCGGCGACGGAACCCCCGCGTTCCACCAGCTCGCCGATCTCCTCGGCCGACGCGGGATCGTGGCCCAGCAGGCGGATGCGGCCCGCGCTGGCCTGCTCGCCCAGCCACGCCATCGCGTCCTCGCGCACGCCGAGCCGGCCGTCGCGCTCGGCGATCAGGCTCGTCACGTGCTCGGCGGCCTCCTCCTGCGACAGCCCGCGGGTGCCGACGAGGTAGCGCTCGTAGTAGCTGCGGTCGGCGTACTGACCCTGGCCCGGCGTGTGGTCCTCGTGCGACACGAGCGGTGGGACACCGGTGTCCGGGGCCACCGCGATCCGCGCCTGCAGCGCCTGCAGGCCTTCGGGGGAGCGGACGTCGAGCCGGTACAGGATCCGGTGGTCGACCAGGCTCGCCGAGCGCTCGTCCACCGCGTGGCACACGTCGCGGGCGCGCTCGACCGTGCGGGCCAGCCCGCGGCCGTGGCTCTGCTCGAACCCGGCGCCGTGGAACGCGGTCGTCACGGCCGCCGCGCGCAGCTTGCCCTCGAACGACAGCAGCGCGAACTCCATCGGCAGCTCGGCACCGGGCCGGGGCAGCCGCTCCTTCTCCAGGCCGTCGCTGTGCACGTCGACCAGGCCCGGCACGCACAGCAGGCCCTGACCGTCCACATCGCCCTCGACGCCCGCCGTGTGCGGCTCCACGGCGGCGATCAGGCCGTCGCGCACCACCACGAGCGCGTCGTCGAGCACGCGGTCCGCCAGCACCGCGCGTACGTGCCCGAGCACGTAGCTCGCGGGTGGCGCCCCCAGTGTCCACTCTGTCCGGGACTCGAACACCTCGGTCGTCATGCCGCCCAACCTTCTGGGTAGGGAGTGAGAACGTCGGCAGTGGTCATGCCACTTCCTCCAGGATTTCTTCGGGCGCGCCGTCGCGAGCGATGCGTCCGTCGCTCATCAGCACGACGCGGGAAGCCAGGCGCCGCATGGCGTCGAGGTCGTGGAACACCGCCAGCACCGCCACGCCCTGTGCGGTGAGCGAGGCGATGAGGTCCAATGCGGACTCGCGGTTGGCCGGGTCCAGAGCGGACACCGGCTCGTCGAGCAGCAGCAGCCGCGGCGGCCGCACGGTGCCCGCGGCGAGGTTCACGCGCTGGCGTTCCCCGCCCGAGAGCACCGAGCAGTCGACGTCCCACAGGGCCTCGTCGAGGTTGAGCCGCTTCAGCGCTTCGGCCGCGGCTTCGCGAGCTTCGGCGCGGTCCACGCCACGTCGGCGCGCCGTGGCCGCGACGACCTCCAGCGGCCCGGTGCGCGGGGGAGCGGCCAGGAACTGGGACACGTAGCCGAACTCGCGGCCGCGCACCCGCGCCATCGCGCGGTCGGGCAGTTCGGTCAGTTCCAGTTCGGTGCCGTCGGCCGTGCGCAGCCCGACCGAACCGGAGTCGGGTAGGTAGGTGCGGTTCACGCACCGCAGCAGCGACGACTTGCCGGCACCGCTGGGCCCGGCGAGCGCCACGTGCTCGCCGGCGCGCACGTCGAGGTCCACGCCGTGCAGCGAGTGCACGGTGCGGCCGTCGATCGTGTGCAGCGTGAACGACTTGCGCAGGCCGCGCAAGGACAGGACGGTGGACACTTCGGTCACCTCCGGGCCGCGGCGACGAGCCGCTGGGTGTAGGGGTGGTGGGGGTCGTGGAAGAGCTGGTCGGTGAGCCCGCGCTCGACCACGCGCCCGAGCTGCATCACGAGCGTGCGGTCGGTGAGGGCGTCGATCACGGAGAAGTCGTGGCTCACCACCACGGCCGCGATGTCGCGTTCGGACAGCAGACCGCGCAGCAGGTCGAGCACACCGGCGGCCACCGACGCGTCGAGCCCCGTGGTCGGCTCGTCGAGCAGCACCACCGGCGGCTCGGTGGCGAGTGCCTTCGCGATCTGCACGCGCTGGCGCATGCCACCGGAGAACGTGCCCACGGGGTCGTCCATCCGCGACAGCGGCACCTCGACGCGGTCGAGCAGCTCGGCCGCGCGCCGGCGGATGTCGTGGTAGCCGCGCCAGCCCGCGGCCGTGAGGCGCTCGGCGATGTTGCCGCCCGCGCTCACCCGCAGGTCGAGCCCATCGGCCGGGTTCTGGTGCACCACGGCCATCGCGTCCACGCGCAGGCCGCGCCGCTCGGCGTCGGGCAGGGTGAGCAGGTCCGTGCGCCCACCGTCCACAGTGGCCAGCCGAACCTCGCCGGCGGTGGCGCGCTCGTCGCCGATCACGCACGCCAGCACGGTCGACTTGCCGGAACCCGACTCGCCGATCACCCCCAGCGCCTCGCCCGGCGCGACGTCGAACGACACGTCCCACGCGGCCACGATCGCGCCCGTCGCGGGGCTCACCGCGGTGCCGTGCTCGGGGCCGGTGCCGGGAACCGCGTCTGCGCCGCCCGCACCGTGCACCTTGCCGATGCCGGTGACCTTCAGCGCCCACTCGGGCGCGTCCGCGGCGATCTCGCGCCGCGGCATCTCCCGGTGCTCCGCCGTCGTCACAGTGGCGCGGGCACGCCGGCCCGGGTCGGGCAGCAGGCTCAGCGGTGCGCGGTGGTAGTGGCCCGTCACGTCGGCGTCGCCGGCACGCACGCGGGCGCACCACTCGGTATCGCTGCAGGCGTAGGCACCGCTGGTCCCCGCCGCCACCAGGAACGAATCGTCGCGGCCGCACAGCTTGCACACCGCGCCCGGCGTGTACTCGACCTCGAACGGCACGTCGTCGAAGGTCAGGGGCCTCACGTCGGTGTTCGGCGGCACGGCGTAGATGCGCTTCTCGCGGCCCGCGCCGAACAGGTTCAGCTGCGGGGACTGGTGCAGCCGCGGCACGTCCCAGCGGGGAATCGGCGTCGTGGCCATCACGTACCGGCCGCCGACGAGCACGGGGTAGCCGGTCGTCCGGGTGATCATGCCGTTGCGGACGATGTCCTCGTACAGGCTCACCCACATCGCCGAGTAGTCGCCCTCGGCGTGCATCCGCCCGCACTCGGCCATGGACTTCTCGACGCCGCGCAGCGGTTCGGGCACCGGCACCTGGTACACGAGCACGTCGCCTTCCGACAACCTCTCCTCCGGCACTCGGTGTCGCGTTTGGACGATCGTGGCCTCGCGGGTGTCGGCCGTCTCGGCCGCACCCGTGGTGGCGGCGATCATGCGGCGCAGGTTGGTGGCGTTCACGCCGGCGTCGTCGCCCTGGTCGATCACCTTCACGGTGTCGGTCGTGCCGACCACCGCGAGCGTCACCTGCAGACCACCGGAACCCCAGCCGCGGGCAACCGGCATCTCCCGGGAGCCGAAGGGCACCTGGTACCCGGGCACGCACACCGCGGTCAGCGCCGCGCGGCGGACCTCGCGCTTGCCGCCCTCGTCGAGGATGCCCGCGGGCTCGGCCACGGCTTCGAGGTCGGCGAGCAGTCGTTCGGTCGTGGTCATCAGCATTCCCCTCCGAAGGGCTCGGACTGCCGGGGCGCCGGTCCTTCGCCGGCGGCGGCCGCGGCCTGCAGAGCCCGCTTGCGTTCCACCATCGAGCGGAACGTGACGTAGTGCGGGAGCTTGAGGTGCTCCAGGAAACCTCCGGAGTCGAGCCCGTCGGTGGTCAGCAGCAGGAGCTGCTCCAGCGGCCCGGACTTGCCGAAGCGGCGGTTGGCGATGTCCAGGTTCGCCATCGCGATGGCCTTGCGCTCGTTGTGGCCGAAGCACAGCCCGTAGCCCACGTCGAAGCGGCTGCGGTCCTCCTCGGCGCCGTTGAGGTCCTCGATGGCCTCGGCCTCGGTCACCCGGAAGGTGCCGACGGACACCGGGTTGCCGGTGTGCGGGTGCTTCACGCGCAGCGGCAGCCGGCCGTGGCGCACCTCGCCGAGCGTCACCTCGTGGAGGTTGCCGTCGGGCCCGAGGATCGAGCGGTACCACAGCGACACGAGCGCGCCGGTCTCCGCGCGCGCCATGGCGGCCAGCGCGGCCGAGCGCGGGGCCGGCGGCCGGGCGGGCTTGCGCGTGAGGTCGAACGGCTCGGTGTCCTCGGCCTCACCGCGGTGGTCCACGGCGAGGTCCAGCTCCCGCAGCAGGTCGAGGAACCGGCGCGGCCGGCGCTGCTCGTCCGTGCGTGGCTTCGGGGTGCTCGCCACGTGCTCGTCGGCGGCGGGCTGTGCGGCCGGCTTTTCGAGCAGGCGTCCGGTGTAGTCGGTGGTGCGGCCCAGCAGCTGCGGGCCGTCCGGCTCGCGGAACGCCGGCACGATCCGGCGCAGGATCAGCATCTCGTCCGGGTCCACCGGCTCGCCGACGGCCAGGCGCGGCAACGTGGACCGGTAGGCGCGCAGCAGGTGCGACGCCTCCAGCGGGTCGCCCTCGGCCTGGCGGAACGCCGCGGCGGCGGTGTCCTCGTCGAACAGCCCGGCCTCGCCCATCACGCGGTCGACCGCGAGCCGGAACCGGGCAACGATCTGCTCGGTGTCGGCCCACGCCACCGGCGCGTGGTCCCGGGCGCGGCGCACCAAGTCTTCGGCCGCGAGGATGGCTTCGAGCCCGCCCCGGGCTCCCGAGTACCCCATCAGTCCTCCTCGACGATCGTGGTGGTGCGCGGCAGGCCGACGACACGACCGTCGTCGGTCACCAGCAGCAGGTCGATCCCGGCCGGGTAGCCGGCCACGGCTTCGGCGCGCGCGGCGACGAACCCTTCGGGCAGCCCCCGCGGGGCCAGCGTCAGTTCGCCGGGCACACCCGCCCCGGAGATCCGCCAGCGGTGGTCTCCGCCGTCCACATCGGACACGGCGAGCGCGGCCAGTGCGGCGTCCTCCGGGGCCGGTGCGCTGCCACGGCACAGGCGGGTGATCTCGTCGGCGGTCACCGGGCGCACGGCGGCGACGAGGCGGGCGAGCTCCAACGGCCGCATCGGCGCGGAGGTCGCCAGCGCCACGGCGTCGGCCCAGTTCGTGCTCTCCTCCAGCACGCACACGCCGGTGCCGAGGTCGGCCAGCGCGAGCACCGGCAGCACCGCGGGATCGTTCGCCCGCACCAGATCCGGTGGCAGGTCCTGCGGGGTGCCCGGCCGGGAAAGCGCTTCCAGCACGGTGCGGAACACCAGCTGCGACTCGGCGGGGCGCAGCACCGCGTTGGCGGTGGGAGTGGCGGTGGGAGTGGTGGTGGCGGTCATGGCGATCACGTCAGCTCCTCGAACTCGACCACGGTCGGGGCCAGCTCGGCCCACTCGCGTTCTTCGCGCTCGACGAGGCGGCGCGCGACCTCCCGGCACAGCTCGTCCACTTCGGACGCGTGTGCGCGGCCGGCCTCGACCTCGGCGTCGAGCACCGCGGCGGCGAGCACGGCCGCGCGGTCGTCGCCCAGGCGCATCGCCCAGCCGCGGTGCCCGGCGAGCTCCACCTCGGCGCGGCAGGCGAGCACGTCGCCGAGCAGGAACCGGTCACCCGCAACGGGTTCGCGCACCTGCGTCGACACGGTGCCGACCTCCGGCGTGAGCAGCACCCGCACGTCGGTGCCATCGGCGAGGCAGGCGTCGGCGAGCGCCCGCAGTTCACCGGGTTCGGCTTCGGCCAGCAGACCGCAGCGCTCCTCCCGGCCCAAGGGGTCAGTCACCCTGTTCTCCTTCGTGTTTCGCGGGGAAGGCCGGGTCTTCCAGCTCGACGACCACGCGGACCGCGTCCATGCGCGTCCACGCGTTGCTGGTCATGAGAACCCGGCCGGATTCGGCGTCCCGGTTGACGCTCTCGATGCACCACACCGGGACCCTGGCCTCGATCTGCAGGCCGCGCAGCACCTCGGCCGGCGGGATGTCCACACTCGCCCGGAACCACGCGCGCACCGGCTGCACGCCGCCTAGCTGCCGCAGCACCAGGTCCACCGACTCCACGCTGTGCAGCGCGATGTCGATGTTCGGGGCCACGTCGACGGGGATCAGCTCCTCGGTCCAGGAGGCGAGCAGGTCGTCGATGAAGAAGTGGCGGATCACCCGGTACACGGGCGAGCCCACCGGCCGTTCGAGCCGCTTGGCCGCCGCTTCGCACGCTTCGACGCGTTCCACGCCCTTGATCTGCGAGCGCGGGGTGGCGCCGGCCGCGGCGACCGTGGCGTGCCAGGACGGCGGCCGGCTGTGCGAGATCACGTAGTCGATGCGCCGGCTCACGAACGTTCCGGCGCCCTGCACGCGGCGCACGAGCAGCCGCCGCTCCAGTTCCTGCAGGGCCGATCGGGCGGCCGCGCGGCCGACCCCGAAGCGGGTGGCGAGCTCCGGCTCGCTCGCCACCCGCGCTCCGGGTTCGTAGGCCACCAGCTCGGTGGCCAGCTGGTCGGCGATGTCGAGGTACCTCGTCGAGGTCATGTCACCCACAGTGCTCGCCGGCCTTGTCCGGACAACTGCGCTGTGGCCAACGCCCGCACGCCCGAAGGTGAACATCAGCGACAGTTGTCGCCGGCCGCGGCCGGTGCCGAACTCAGCGCAGGACGTGCCGCAGCCAGACCGCGAGCAGCTCCACGAGCAGCACCGTGACGAACACCAGGATCAGAACCGTGGTGACCACGCCGAACTCGATCACCCGCGAAGCGCTGAGCAGGTCGAAGCCGATCCCGCCCGCTCCGACGATGCCCAGCAGCGTCGCCGAGCGGATGTTGGTGTCGAGCTGGTAGAGCACGTGGGCCACGAACGCGGGAGCCGCCTGCGGCAGCGTGCCGGTGAAGAACACCTGCCACGGCCCGGCCCCGGTCGCCCGGATCGCCTGCTCGACACCCGGGTCGACCTCTTCGAGCGAGTCGGCCACGAGCTTGCCCAGCAGCCCGACCGCGCCCACGGCGAGCGCGAGCGTGCCGGCCACCGCACCGAGCCCGGTGATCACCACGAACACGATCGCGAGCACCAGCTCGGGGATACCGCGGATCAGCACCACGATCAGCCGGAACGTGCGCGCCACCCACGCGGCCGGCGCGACGTTGCGCGCGGCCAGCGCCCCGATCGGCAGCGCCAGCACCGCCCCGAGCACCGTGGCGCCCAGCGCGATCTGCACGGTGACCCACAGGTCGTCGAGCAGCTGGCCGAAGATCCCGGCCGTCTCGGGCGGCCAGAACAGCCCCGCCGTCTGCCCGAGGTTGCCGAGCGCCCCGAAGAACTGCGCGGGGTCGAGGTCGGCACCCCACGCGGACGCCGCGATCACCAGCACGGTCACCAGTGCGTAGGCCGCCTGGCGGACCCGGCGGAACGTCCACCCGGGACTGACCTGGTCGCCCCGCTGCACGGGGATCGCCACTGTCTTGCGGGTGTCCTGCCCGCGCAGCAGCGCGCGGCGGATGGCGCCGGAGAGCAGTTCCACCGCAACGCACAACAGCAGCACCACGAGGGCGAGCGCCATGCCGCGCGGGTAGTCGAGCTGCTGGAACGCCGTGGCGATGGCGTAACCGAGCCCGTCGACACCGACGAACCCGAGCACCACCGACACCCTGAGGTTGATGTCGAGCCGGTGCAGCGCGGTCGCCACGAACGCCGGCAGCACCTGCGGGAGCACCCCGCTCACGAGCTCCTGGAACGTCCCGGCGCCGCCCGCTCGCACCGCCGAGCGCGGGCCTTCGTCGATCTGCTCGACCGCGTCGGCGTACATCTTCCCGACCATGCCGACCGAGTGCAGGCCCATGGCCAGCACGCCGGTCATGGCGCCGAGGCCGAAGATCCGGAAGAACACGATGGCGAGCACCACGTCGGGCACGGCCCGGGCCAGCACGATCAGCGTGCGGGCCCCGACGCGCGCGGTGCGGTGCGGTGTGGTGTTCTCGGCCGCGAGCAGCGCCAGCGGCACGCTGAGGATCACCGAAAGCAGCGTCGCGGACACCACGATCGCCAGCGTTTTCCCGCACAGCTCCAGCAGCTCGCCCACCGGCGGGAAGTCGAGCGGGAACATCCGGCCGGCGAAGTCGACCGCGTTGTCGGCGCTGTCGACGAACGTGGCGACGTTGATCTTCAGGTCCGCCACCGCCCACACGCCGACGGCGACGATCGCGGCGAGGACGAGCCACGCCGCCGTGCCACCGGCGCGTGGCCGGGAGAGGGTCCGCTGCGCCACGCGGGCGGTGGACAGCGGCGGCGCGGCGGTCATCCGACGGCCGCGGGCACGGGCAGCGAAGCCGCGGCCACCTTGGCGTAGAGGCCCATGGCCGCGTCGCGGTCCAGCCCGGCCACCGGGGTGTCGAGCACCGCCTGACCGCCGCGCAGGCCGACCACGCGGTCGCCCCAGCTCAGCGCCAGGTCGACCTGGTGCAGGCTGCACAGCACCGTGAGCTTCTGCTCGGCCCCGATCTCCCGGATCAGGGCCATGACCTGAGCCGAGGACTCGGGGTCGAGCGAAGCCACCGGCTCGTCGGCGAGCAGGATTTCCGGCCGCTGCATCAGCGCCCGCGCCACGGCGACGCGCTGCTGCTGGCCACCCGAGAGCGTGTCGGCCCGCTGGAACGCGCGGTCGAGCAGACCCACGCGCTCCAGGTGGCCGAGCGCTTCGAGCCGCACGGACTTCGGGTAGGTGAACAGGCCCAGCCGCGGCCCGCGCAGGCGCCCGAGGGCGCCCGCGCACACGTTCTCCAGCACCGTGAGGCTGCCGATGAGGTGGAACTGCTGGAACACGAACCCGATCCGCCGGCGCAGGCGCCGCAGCTCGCTGCCGCGGGCCTGGCCGACGTCGGTGCCGAGCACCGTGACCGAGCCGCCGGTGGGCCGCTGCAGCCCGTCGACGTGGCGCAGCAGCGTGGACTTGCCCGAGCCCGAGAGCCCGAGCAGGACCACGACCTCGCCCGGGTGCACCTTCAGCGAGACCTCGTCCAGCGCCCGGACCTGGGGCCCGAAGTGCTTGCTGACGCCGTCGAAGACGATGACCGGTTCGTCGGTCACGACGCGGTGCACTGCTTGTCCTTGGTGGTCTCGCAGACCTTGCGGACACCGGCGTAGAACGCGTCGTCGACCTTGGCGTAGCCCCAGTCGCCGGCGTCGTCGATCGCCTTGCAGGCGGTGGAGCACATGCCGTTGGCGTTGAGGTAGTCGACGTTGGCCTTGTTCTGGAACACGTCGGTGATCTTGGCCTTCAGGTCGGCCGAGAGGTCGTCGTCGACCGCGACCGGCGAACCGGCGATGATGTCGGACTTCCAGACGGTGTTGATGTCGCCCTTCTTCAGCTGACCCTTGTCGATGAGGATCTTGTCGACCATCACGTCCTCGGCGAAGCCGGCGTCGCACTGGCCGCTGTTCACCGCGAGCACCGAAGCGTCGTGGCCGCCGGTCATCACCGGGGTGATGTCCTTGACCGGGTCGATGCCGGCCTGCAGCAGCGCGGCCTTCGGGTAGAGGTAACCCGAGGTCGACGCCGGGTCGACGAAGCAGATCTTCTTGCCCTTGAAGTCGTTGATGCTCTTGATCGGCGACCCGGCCTTGGTGATGCCGTAGGACTTGTAGCCGGGCGTCTCACCCTTGGCCGTGATACCGGCGGCGACCGGGCTGGCCTTCACACCGCTGTTCTTGGCGAGCACGTAGGAGAGCGGGCCGTAGTTGGCGATGTCGACCTTGCCGCTGCGCTGCGCCTCGATCACCGCGGCGTAGTCGGTGGCCGGCTGGAACTTGACCTTCTTGCCGGTCTCCTTCTCGAGGAGGTTGATCACCGGCTGGAAAGCCTGTTGGAGGCTCGTCGCGTTCTCGGACGGAACCGCCGAAAAGACGAGCTCGTCGGGGTTGCGACCGCCAGCATCGGCTGCGTTGCCGGTGTTCGTCGCCGCGCTCTGGCCGCACGCGGCCAGGAGGAAGGCGGCGGCCACGCCGAGGACGGCCGCGGCCGTGCGTCGGGGGAGACGGGACATCGGGGACTCTCCTTCATTCCGCCCGGGGACGGGCGTCGTCGTGTTGACGTCCCGAGAGTCGTTCCGGCCGATGCAGGTGAGGAGAAGCCATGGTTACGCTTCGTAGAACTCCGTGCGTAGCTTGGCGTAACCCGGTCGGAGGTGTGCGGCGGTGTGACGGTCGTCGTGCCCCGGTGTGGATCATGGCCACCAGCTGTGAAGATCGCGCAACCCGCCCGTGATGACTCCGTGACCTCAGGTCTGGACTTGCGGTGAACTGGTCACGCAGAGCAATGGCTCCGTGGTACTCCTCGACCGTGCCTGCTCGACGGCCTCTGGCGCGAGGTGTCCGGTATGGACTCTCCGTGAACTCCTCGGATTGTCGTGATCGATTCAGTCGATCTCTGCTAGCCTCCCCGTGATTCGCGGCTCACCGTGGTGCCGCCTGCTGCCGCAGTGCCCACGGTCTCCGTCGACGAGCGCTGCCGCCCGAACCTCCGAGGAGCGACATGACAAGCATCGTCCGGGTCAAGGGCCGCGAGGTGCTGGACAGCCGCGGGAACCCGACGGTCGAGGTCGACGTGGAGCTGGCCGACGGGTCGCGCGGGCGCGCGGCCGTGCCGTCGGGGGCCTCCACGGGCACGCGCGAGGCCGTGGAACTGCGCGACGGGGACAAGTCCCGCTACCACGGCAAGGGTGTGCGCAAGGCCGTCGACGCCGTGAACGGCGAGATCGCCGAGGCCGTGACGGGGCTTCAGGCCGAGGCACAGGCCGACGTCGACCGGGCGCTGATCGCGCTCGACGGCACCGCGAACAAGGCCCGCCTCGGCGCCAACGCGACGCTGGGGGTGTCGCTGGCCGTGGTGAAGGCCGCCGCGGCCGCCAACCGCCTGCCGCTCTACCGCTACGTCGGCGGCGTCTACGCGCACTTGCTGCCGATGCCGATGATGAACATCATCAACGGCGGCGCGCACGCCGACAACCCGATCGACTTCCAGGAGTTCATGATCGGCCCGGTCGGCGCCGAGACGTTCGCCGACGCCGTGCGCATGGGCTCGGAGGTCTTCCACACGCTGCGCAAGTCGCTGCACGAAGCCGGGCACAACACCAACGTCGGCGACGAAGGCGGCTTCGCGCCGCAGCTCGGTTCGGCCGACGAAGCGCTCGAGTTCGTGGTGCGGGCCATCGAGCAGACCGGTTACGAGCCGGGCGAGGACATCGCGCTGCTGCTCGACCCGGCGGCGTCGGAGTTCTACACCGGCGAGGTCTACGACTACACCGGCGAGGGCCGCAAGCGCAGCGTCGAGGAGCACGTGGCCTACCTCGAGGACCTCACCCGCCGCTTCCCGATCGTGTCCATCGAGGACGGTCTGGCGCAGGATGACTTCGCCGGCTGGAAGCAGCTCACCGACGCGATCGGCGACCGGGTGCAGCTCGTGGGCGACGATCTCTTCTGCACCAACGTCGAGATCCTGAAAGACGGCATCGAACGCGGCATCGCGAACTCGATTCTCATCAAGGTCAACCAGATCGGCACGCTCACCGAGACCCTCGCCGCCGTCGAGACCGCGCACAAAGCCGGCTACTCCGCGGTCATGTCGCACCGCTCGGGCGAAACCGAGGACACCACGATCGCCGACCTCGCCGTGGCCACCAACTGCGGCCAGATCAAGACCGGCTCGCTCTCGCGGTCGGACCGCACGGCGAAGTACAACCAGCTCCTGCGCATCGAGGAGGAGCTCGGCACCGAGGCCCGGTACGCGGGCCGCGCCACGCTGCGGGGCTGACCAAACCGGCTGACCAAACCGGCTGACCTGCGGTTCGGCGACCTCCCGGCCCGATCTTCCCCGGCTAGTATCACTGAGACTACTCACGAGCTACAGTGTCGGACGTGGAAGACGGTGCCGGGTTGTCGCTGAGCGAGTGGATCGTGCTCTGCCTGGTGGCGGAGTCGCCGACCCACGGATTCGCGCTCGTGCGGCTGACCTCGGACTCCGGCCAGGTCGGCCGCGTGTGGCGCCTGCAGAAACCCGTCGTCTACCGGGCCGTGGACCGCTTGCTGGCGCGCGGTTTTGTCGTGGGCGCCGGCACCGAGCCCGGTGACTCCGGCCCGCCGCGCGCGCTCGTGCAGGCCTCCCCCGAGGGCCACGCGGCCGTGGGGGAGTGGCTCGCGCGCCCGGCCCGCCACGTGCGGGACGTGCGCTCGGAACTGCTGGTGAAGCTCGCGCTGCTGGGACGCCGGGGGGCCGATCCGGCGGCGCTGCTCGGCGAGCAGCGGCGGGTGCTGGACCGGATCGTCGACGGGCTCGAGAAGCAGCAGGACTCCTCCCACGGCTTCGACACCGTGCTGCTCACCTTCCGGATCGAGAACGCGCGGGCTGCTGTCGCGTTCGTGGACGCGACGCTCGGCGGGCGGGCACCGCAGTTCGCCGTCACGGGCGAGTAGGCGCCCGTGCTGGATGTCAGGCGCCTGCGGATCCTCATGGCGGTGGTCGAAGGGGGTTCGTTCACCGCGGCGGCGAACCGGTTGCAGCTCACGCAGTCGGCGGTGTCGCAGCAGATGTCGGTGATCGAACGCGAGGTCGGGCTGTCGCTGCTCAAACGGCTGCCGCGCGGGGTCGAGCTGACCCCGGCGGGTGAGGTGCTGGCCGCGCACGCGAAAAGCCTGTTCGGGGAGCTCTCGGCCATCGAGCAGGAGGTCCGCTCGTTCGGCGTCGAGCCCGCCGAGCTGCGGATCGAGGCGTTCGCGACGGCCGGTGTCGAGCTGCTGCCACCGGTCGTGAAGGCGTTCCGCGAGCAGCACCCCGACGTGCGCCTGCGCTTGTCCGCGACCCACGGCGACGACGCGTTCAGCCGCCTGCGCGAGGGCGCGGCGCACGTGGTGCTCGTGTGGGGCTACGACTTCGCGCCGCAGCCCGTGGACCGCGGGTTGCGGCACCTGGCACTGCCCGACGACCCACTGCACGTGGTGCTGCCGCTCGACCACCCACTCGTCGACGCCGAAGAGGTGGCGCTGGCCGACCTGTCGGGGGAGCAGTGGGTGACGCGCACGCACCGCGCACCGTACGAGCAGGCGTACGAGACGATGTGCCGCATCGCCGGGTTCGAGCCACGGATCACGTTCCGGGCCGCGGATTACCAGTCGCTGCAAGGGCTGGTGGCGGCGGGCATGGGCGTGAGCCTGGTGCCGCGGCTGTCGCTCGCCGCGCACCGCAAGGACCTCGCCGACCGCCCGCTGGCCGGGCGTGGTTTCGCCCGGCGCGTCACGGCGGTCACGCTGCCGGAGGCGCAGCGGTCGAAGCCGGTCGCGGATTTCCTGGACGTACTGCGGTCTTCGGCCGAGGCCTGAGCTTCACGGTCCACTGTGGACCGCTGGCGCGTCAGCGGTCGCGGGCGTGCTCGGCGATCGCGGCGGCGAACGACGTCACCCGCGTGTAGACGCCGGGCTTGCCGGGTTTCCCGCAGCCGTCGCCGAACGAGACGATTCCCACGAGCGTGCCACCGATCACGAGCGGACCGCCGGAGTCGCCCTTGCACGCGTCGATGCCACCGTCGCGGTACCCCGCGCACACCATGCTCGCCGGGTCGTAGGAACTGTAGGCGGCCTTGCACGTGGAGTCGCTCACCATCGGCACCACGGCGGAGCGCAGGTAGTCGGAGCGGTCGCCGCCGTCGGCGACACGGCCCCAGCCGAGCACGGTGGCCTTCGTCCCCGCGGTGTACACGCCGTTGTCGCGCGCCACCGCGGCCGCGCGGCCCGGCAGACGGCCGCGCACGGTCAGCACCGCGATGTCGTCGCCCTGCTCGGCCTGCTCGAAACCGGGGTGCACCCAGGCCCTCGTGACGGCCAGCGTGGTCCCGTCGTCCGTGCGCTTGTCCTCGCGCCCGACGACGACACGGATGTTCTTTGTCGACACCGCTTCGGCGCAGTGGGCCGCCGTCGCGACCGCGGAGGCGCTCACGATCACGCCGCCGCAGAACTGCGTGCCGGCACCGTCCACGAGGTACACCGCGTACGGGTGCTCGGCCAGGGAGGCCTTTTCCCCGCCGACGATCGCGGGCGCGGCGGCCGCTTGCGGACCGGTGACCACAGTGGTCAGTCCCACGGTCAGCAGCGCCGCGGCAACGAGGAAACGCTTTCCCGGAAACCGCAGCATGAAATCCCCCTCGGCGCTCGCGGAAACGATCGCAGAAAGGATAGCCGGGGTACCGGGGAACCGGTGTCGCTGAACCGGGTGGAAACCTTTGCCGGCAACCGTGACCGGTCCGGCGGACGGATCCGCCGGACCGGTCACGGGTCACCGCTCGCCGGGACTTCAGCAGGGCGGGGCGACGGGGAGGTCGGACCCGGTCTTCACGTAGGCGTCGGAGATGAAGTTGTCCGGCCCGATGCGGTCCCAGATCGTGCTGGTGCCGAACGTCCCGGTCACCGACGAACCGTTCACGTAGCACTCGATGTTGACCTTGGCGTAGTTCGCGGCGAGCCCCTTCACCGCGGCCGTGGTGCTGCCGGAGGCGCGCACGTTCATCGGGTCGCCCGCGGTGCTCACGACGCCGGTCGCGGCGGCCGAACCGGTCCAGAGGTAGGTCACCTTCACGTTGCTGTTGTCGGCGAGCCCGAGGCCGGAGTTGAACACGCCGTCGGCGAGGTCGATGCCGGCCGGGTTGCCCACGGTGTAGCCGAGGTCGTCCTTCCCGCCGTTGTAGTGGTTGTGGTAGGCGGCGTACGCCTCGGGCTGGCCCTGCGGCAGGTCCTTGTACTCCGAGCGGACCGACGCCGGGTTCCAGTAGTCGTCCTTGGTGTTCCACGGGCCGACGTCCCACACCGGCGCGTACTCGCAGCGGCTGCCGTCGGTGCGGCACACCTTCACGGTGTAGTTGCCGGTGCCCTTGGGCGAGGTCGCCTTGCCCGAGGGCAGTGCGACGAAGTGGTCGTTGGCCGTGATCACGTGCCCGTTGGCGGTGGTGTGGCCGGTGAGGCCCTCGCGCGTGGCGTAGACGGTGTAGGTGAGCGGGGTCGTGGCCGCGAGCGCGCTGGCCTGCGGGGCGAGGGTCCCGTCGAGGTCGACTTCACGCACGGTCGGGCGCACGCCGTCGGTGGTGCTGGACAGTGAGACACGGGTCTGGACCACGCTCACCGCGCGGCCGAAAGCGGCGGCCTGCGTGCCCGCCGGCGTCCACTCCGTCCAGTCGTCGGCACCGGTGCGGCCGCGCACGTCGACCTGCACGCCGGTGCCCTTCGGCAGCTCCGCCGTGACGGTGGTGCTCACGCGGTTCACCGGCGCGGTGAGCTGCTGCGCCGCGGAGATCAGGTACCCCTCGCTGCCGGCGGTGAGCAGATCCGTTCTGTGCCAGGCGGAGTTCGCCAGGGTCAAGCTTGAATCCACTGCTTCTACGTTCACGTCGTCACCGTCCACGTGGGACAGATCGGCGCGCCAGGACCCGGCCGGCGCGGCGCTCGCGGGAGCGGCCGGCGCGACTGCGCTCGTGGTGACCGCACCCGCGGCCAGGACTGCCGCGACCACGCGGCGGGCGGTGGTTTTCCCGTTGCTCTTCCCCAGCACGACACCCATCTCCTTGACTCGTCCGTCGCGAACGGTGAGGAGTCTGTGCGCGTTCCGTACACGATCCGTACAACGGTGGCGCGGGGCCGTGTACCACGAAGTGCCCCGGATTGTCCGGTTTGCCGATCATCTACATCGGACTGCAAGCGGCCGGTAGCGCCGAAAGTAGGAAGATCACCAGGTGGGACAACGGCGAGTCAGTTTCCGTGGACGCCGTGGACAGGTGAGCCGTTTCCGGTGTAGGTCTATGCGCGGGCACTGGTGGATCGATCACGGGGACGGCTTGATGGCGGGGTACCTGGCGCGCCGCGCCCTGCAGTCGGTCGTGGTCGTCGTGCTGGTCGCGGTGCTCACGTTCGTGCTGCTCCAGTTGCTGCCCGGCGGGCCGGCCCGCGCGATCCTGGGCCCGAAGGCCACGCAGCTGCAGATCACCACGTTCCTGCACGACAACGGCTACGACCGCCCGCTGCCCGTGCAGTTCTTCGCCTGGGCCGGGCGCGTGCTGCACGGTGACCTCGGGTACTCCTACAAGCTCAACCAGCCGGTGACCGACGTGATCGCCGACCACCTGCCCAAGACGATCCTGCTCATGACACTGTCCACTTTGGTCGCCCTCGTGCTGGCGGTGCCGCTGGGCGTGTACCAGGCGCGCAAGCGCAACACCCTGGGCGACTACGTGGCCACGGGCCTGTCGTTCGCGTTCTACTCGATGCCGAGCTTCTTCCTCGGCGAGATCCTCGTGCTGCTGTTCGCGGTGCAGCTGCAGTGGTTCTCACCGCTGGGCCCGAGCGGCGACTCGCTGGGCGAGATCCTGTCGCAGGCGCCGGCGCTCGTCCTGCCCGTGCTCACGCTCGCGCTCATCACCATCGCGTCGTTCAGCCGCTACGCGCGCTCGTCGGTGATGGAGAACCTCAACCAGGACTACGTGCGCACCGCGCTGGCGGGCGGGGCGAGCGAGGGCAAGGTGCTCACGCGGCACGTGCTGCGCAACTCGCTCGTCCCGATCGTCACGCTGCTGGGGCTTTCGCTGCCGCAGCTGTTCGCGGGCGCGCTCATCACCGAGCAGGTGTTCAACTACCCGGGCATGGGCTTCACGTTCATCCAGGGTGCCCAGGTGCACGACTACCCGGTGCTGCTGGGGATCGGGCTCGTCGTCGCGCTCGCGACGGTGGCCGGGTCCCTGCTCGCGGACCTCGGGTACGCCGTGCTCGACCCGAGGGTGAAGTACTGATGACCGACCGAGCGGCGCTTCCGAGATCCGCGGCGCGGGCGACCCTGCGGGCCTTCCTGGAGAACCGGCTCGCGGTGGCGGGCCTCGTGCTGATCGTCGCGTTCGTGGTGTTCTGCTTCCTCGGCCCGCTCGTGTACCACACCGAGCAGATCGCGACGAACCTCGCGGGCGCCAACCAGCCGCCCGGCGCGGGTCACCCGCTGGGCACCGACGACGTGGGCTACGACGAGCTCGGCCGGCTCATGGTCGGGGGGCAGGCGTCGCTCGAGATCGGGGTGGCCGCGGCGGTGCTCGCGACCGTGTTCGGCACGTTGTGGGGCGCCATCGCGGGTTACGTCGGCGGGTTCGTCGACTCGGTGATGATGCGGATCGTCGACACGCTGCTGGCCATTCCCACGCTGTTCCTGGTGCTGATCCTCGCCGCGATCTTCACCCCCACGCTCGGGCTGCTGATCGTGGTGGTGTCGTTCGGTGCGTGGCTGAGCCCCGCGCGCCTCGTGCGCGGCGAGACGCTTTCGCTGCGCACCCGCGAGTACGTGCAGGCCGTGCGGATGATGGGCGGCGGCGGCAAACGCGTGGTGCTGCGCCACATCATGCCCAACGCCATCGGCACCATCGTGGTCAACGCGACCTTCCAGGTGGCCGACGCGATCCTGCTCGTGGCGGCGTTGAGCTACCTCGGCCTCGGCATCGCGCCGCCGCACGCCGACTGGGGGAACATGCTGGCAGGCGGCACCGAGTTCGTGCAGAGCGGCTACTGGTGGATGATTCTGCCGCCCGGCATCGCGATCATGCTCGTGGTCGTGGCGTTCAACCTGCTCGGCGACGCCCTGCGCGACGCGCTCGAAGTGCGGCTGCGGAGGCGTTGATGGAACCCGTGCTGCGCCTGGAAGACCTGCACACCACCATCGACGTGCGCGACGGTGTGGTCCGGCCGGTCGACGGTGTCACGCTGGAGGTGGGTCGCGGCGAACTGCTCGGCCTCGTCGGCGAGTCCGGCTCCGGCAAGACGATGACGGCCCTGTCGATCCTGCGGCTGCTCCCGCCCGGCGGGCGCATCGCTTCGGGGCGGATCCTGCTCGGCGACGACGACGTGGCCGCGATGGGGCCGGCCGAGCTGCGGGAGATTCGCGGCAACCGCATCGGCACGGTGTTCCAGGACCCGATGACCTCGCTCAACCCGACGCTGCCGATCGGGCGGCAGGTGAGCGAACCGCTGGAGCTGCACCCGGCCGGGGCCACGCTGTCGCGGCGCGAACTGCACAAGCGCGCCGTCGCGATGCTCGACCTGGTCGGGCTGCCGGACGCGGGCAAGCGCGCCGAGGACTACCCGCACCAGCTCTCGGGCGGCATGCGCCAGCGGGTGATGATCGCCCGCGCCCTGGTGTGCGAGCCGGAGCTGCTCATCGCCGACGAGCCGACCACGGCGCTCGACGTGACCGTGCAGCACCAGATCCTCGAGCTGATCGACGACCTGCGCCGGCGCCTGGGCATGGCCGTGATCCTCGTGACGCACGACCTCGGGGTGGTCGCGGGCCGCGCCGACCGCGTCGCCGTGATGTACGCGGGGAGGATCGCCGAGCTCACGGACACGCGCCGGCTGTTCGGCAACCCGCGCCACCCGTACACCGAGGCGTTGTTCGAGGCGCTGCCCGAGAACTCGGCGGAGTCGGGGGAGAAGCTCTACAGCATCCCGGGCCTGCCGCCGGACCTGCGCGAGCCGCCGGCCGGGTGCCGCTTCGCGCCGCGCTGCCGGTACGCGACCGACGACTGCGTCGAGAAGGAACCGCAGCTGCGCGAGGACGTGGCCGGGCACGAGTACGCGTGTTTCCACCCGGTGGGTTCGGCGGCTGTCGACGAGCCCTCGGCCGTGGTGCGGGTGCACGAGCGGGCCGGCGCGCCGGTCTCGGAACCGACCTCGGGTCTGCCGCTGCTCGAAGTCGAGAACCTGGTGAAGGACTTTCCGGTCACGAAAGGCGCGGTGCTGCGGCGGCGAACGGGCACGGTGTCCGCGGTCGCGGGCGTGAGTTTCTCGGTGGCGGCGGGCGAGACGTTCGGCCTGGTCGGGGAATCGGGCTGCGGCAAGACGACCGTGGGCCGGGCGATCGTCGGGCTGGACGAGCCGACGTCGGGCCACATCCGCATCGCCGGCACCGAGTTGACTTCCTTGCGCGGCCCCGAGTTGCGGCAGCGGCACCGGGACACGCACCTGGTGTTCCAGGACCCGTACGCCTCGCTGGACCCCCGCATGCGCGTCGGCGCGATCCTGGCCGAGCCGCTGGAGATCCACGGCGTGGGCACGCGGGCGCAGCGCGGCCGGCGCGTCCGCGAGCTGCTGGGCGAGGTGGGCCTGCCCGCCGACTCGGCGCAGCGGTACCCGCACGAGTTCTCCGGCGGGCAGCGTCAGCGCGTGGGGCTCGCGCGGGCGCTGGCACTGGAACCGAAGCTGATCGTGGCCGACGAACCGGTGTCGGCTCTCGACGTGTCCGTGCAGGCGCAGATCCTGAACCTGATGAACGACCTGCGCGAGCGCCACGGGCTCACGTACGTGTTCATCTCCCACGACCTGTCCGTGGTGCGCTACCTCGCGCAGCGCATCGGCGTGATGTACCTGGGCAAGCTCGTGGAGACCGGTCCGGCGGCCGCGGTGCACGACCACCCGCGCCACCCGTACACCCGCGGGCTGATCGACACCGTCCCGGTCGCGGATCCGTGGGCCGCGCGGCAAGGCGGCGGTGTCGCGGGGGAGCTGCCGTCGGCCATGTCGCCCCCGTCGGGCTGCCGGTTCCGCACCCGCTGCCCGTTCGCGCAGGACATCTGCGCCGCCGAGGAACCCGTGCTGCGGCCGTTCGGCGGCGGGCACGAGGCGGCCTGCCACTTCCCGCTCGACGCCGCTCGTGAGCACGACGCGACGAAGGTCTACCAAGGAGAGAACGGATGAGACTGCGCAAGGCACTCGTGGCCCCGGTGGTGCTGCTCGCCGCGGCCGCGCTCGCGACCGCGTGCAGCGGTGGGAGCTCGACTTCCGGCGGCGGGACCCCCACCGAGGGCGGTACGGCCGTGTTCGCCGAAGCGCCGGGCACCCAGCCGAACTGGATCTTTCCGTTCGTGGACTCGGCGCACAACAGCGGTTACGCCACGGGTGACCTGCAGCAGCTGATGTACCGCGAGCTGTACTGGTTCGGCGACGCCGACGGCAGCACCGGCGTCAACACGCGCAAGAGCCTCGCCGACCCGCCGGTGTTCAGCGACAACAACAGCAAAGTCGTGATCAACGTCAAGCCGTACAAGTGGTCCAACGGCGAGACGGTGAACGCGAAGGACGTGGTCTTCTGGATGAACATGATGTTCGCGGAGAAAGCCAACTGGTACGGCTACGTGCCGGGCCAGTTCCCGGACAACGTGAAGTCCGCGACCGCGACCGGGCCGCAGCAGGTGACGTTGCAGCTCACCGACTCGTACTCGCCGACGTGGTTCACCGGCCAGGAGCTGGCGCAGATCGCGCCGCTGCCGATGGCGTGGGACAAGACTTCCGATTCCGCGGCGGCCGGTAGCGGAGGCTGTGCGGACGACCGCACGAAGTGCGACGCGGTCTACAAGTACCTGTACGACAAGAGCAAAGACCTCTCGACGTACGCCACGGATCCGCTGTGGCAGGTCGTGGACGGGCCGTGGCACCTCACGTCGTTCGACGCCGAGGGCAACATCTCCTACGACCCCAACCCGTCCTACAGCGGGCCGGACAAGCCGCACCTGGCGCACTACAAGATGCAGCCGTTCACGAGCACCAGCGCGGAGTTCAACACGCTGCGCAGCGGCCGGACCATCTCCGTCGGCGGCGTTGCCGGGGCGGATCTCCCGCAGAAGAAGGCGAACGAGAAGGTGCCCGCGACGAACCCGTTGCAGGCCAACTACAACCTCGTGCCCGCCGCCGCGTGGGGGTGGAGCTCGACGATCCTGAACATGGACAACCCGAAGTTCGGTGCGGTGTTCAAGCAGCTCTACGTCCGCCAGGCCTTCCAGCAGACGCTGGACCAGGTCACGGACGTGAACGTCGCCTACCGCGGCTACGCCACCGTGACCACCGGCCCGGTGCCGATCAACCCGGACAACTCCTACGTGACCGCCGCCGAGCGCGGCGCGGGGCCGTACCCGTTCGACAAGGCGAAGGCGAAGAGCCTTCTCGCGTCCCACGGCTGGACCCTGCAGAACGGCGCCATGACGTGCACCTCGCCCGGCACCGCGCCCAACCAGTGCGGTGCCGGCGTGGCGGCGGGGACGCGGCTGGAGCTGACGTTGCAGTACTCCACCGGCAATCCCGCGTACGGGCGGATCATGCAGCAGTGGAAGTCCGACGCAGCCGAGGCGGGCATCGTGTTCGACCTCAAGGGCCAGGAGTTCAACGCGCTGCTCAACGACGTCAGCGGCTGCCACGGCTCCGGCCCGGCGTGCGAGTGGCAACTGGGCTACTTCGGCTACCAGCAGTACAACGCGGTGCCCACCGGCGACCAGCTGCTGCTGCCCGGCTCCACCGGCAACATCGGCAACTACAACGACCCGCAGCTGAACAAGCTCATCGACGCCACTCTCCACAGCGACGACAAGAACGCGTTCGCCGCCTACGAGGACTACGCCACGAAAACCCTGCCGGGGCAGATCAACATGCCCCTGCGCGGCGCGATGGAGGTCGTCGCGAAAGACCTCGGGGGCGTGTCGTTCCCCGCGGTGCAGACGGCGCGCGCCCCGGAGGAGTGGTACTTCACGAAGTAGGTCTTGTTTGCCGGGGGCCGCTCTTTTTCGGGGGCGGCCCCCTCAGTCATTTCTGCGCAGCCGCACCAGCTCGAACACGAAGATCCACACCAGCATCCCCACCATCAGGCTGCCGGCCAGCCACGTCCACCACGTCGCCTCCGCCCACCACAGGCTCGCCACCAGAAACCCCAGCCCGAGGACGATGCCCAGGCCCGCCATCTGGACCGTGCGGACTCCGGTCCTTCGGTCGTTCATGGCGGAGAAGACTACTGAGACCCAGGGTAGAGCGACGCCGCCGAACGAAGGACACGACCTCCGTCCGCTGGGCCATTCGTGTGCCACCCTTCGTGACCGCTGCCCGGAACTACCACCGAGGGTGTCTTTTCACCTCTTGCCGCGCGTTTGCGGAAATCCGTTGGGTGGTGCGGCGCGGTCCCGCTGACGTCCTCAAAGGACGGTCACGTCGTTTCATCGGGCCGCTCTGCCTGTCGCGAGCGTGGCGGGCATTCGAGAGCACTGCTCTTGACAGTTCGCGGGAGGTTGGTGAACACTGCTCATAACAGAGAGCACTGCTCTCACCGTCAAGGAGGCGACCGTGATCGAGACCGTGTGGCGCTGGGGGAACCTGGGCCTGGCTTTCCTGCTGGAGCTGGCGGCGATCGCCGCGCTGGGGTACTGGGGGTTTAACGCTGCCGAGGGAACCGCGGGAAAACTGCTGCTGGGCCTGGGTGCGCCCACCGTGGGGATCGGGCTGTGGGCGCTGTTCGCCGCGCCGACGGCGAGCCTGCGGACGCCCCTGCTCTATGCGCTCACGGTCGTCGTGGTCGTCGGGGGTGCCGGCGCGGGCCTGTGGTTCTCCGGGCTCCGGACGCTCGGGCTGCTCCTGCCCGTGCTGTTCGTCGCGAACCTCGCCGTGGTGAAACTGATGCACCTGGACGCCGCGACCGCGCCCGCCCAGGTCGCAGTCGGTCGGTGAACAACCGGCTCAGGCCTGGCGCAGCTTCCACGCCACGCACTCCGGCCGCACCCGGGTCTTCGCGAACTCCTCCACCGCCTGAAGCACCAGCTCCGCCGGCACATCACTCCCGGGCGGCTGCGGGAAGTGGCTGCCCTGCAGGCTGAAGTAGTCGGCGGCCGCCGTGCCGGAGCCGTCGGCGGGGAGGTGGGTGGTGCCGTTCTCCTGCCACACCAGGGTGCCGCGGTCGCCGCGAAGGCCGGCGACCAGGTGGGGCAGCCCGGGGCCCTGACCGGCGTAGATCCACCACACGACGCCGGCCGTGGCCGACGGGGGGACGGCCGCGCGCAGGGCGGCGAGCAGTGTCTCGGCGGGCACGCTCGTGACGTCGTACCCCGTGCGCCGGTCGCCGGTGCTGGCCATGGTCCGCTCCGCGTTCAGTGAGGATCGACGCTGATCCTAGCGGCCCTCGGGGCGAGCGCGAAGCGGCCCCACTGTCCGAAAAGGACGGTCGCTGCGCAGCCGTGCGGCGCGGACCGTCAGGAAGCGGCGTTCCGGGAGGCTGGGGGTGCGGGCGGCCGCGGCCTCGTAGCAGCGGATGGCGGCCGCGGTGTCGCCGGCGCGTTCCAGCAGGTCGGCGCGGGTGGCGTCGAGGCGGTAGTGGCCGGCGAGGCGCTCGTCGAGGGTCGCGAGCAGGTCCAGACCGGTCGCCGGGCCGTGGACCAGGGCGGTCGCGATCGCGCGGTTGAGCGTGACCATCGGGTTGTCCGCCAGGGTTTCCAGCCGCTCGTACAACGCCAGGATCCGCGGCCAGTCCGTGTCGCCGGCGCGCAACGCGATGTCGTGCGTGGCCGCGATCGCCGCCTGCAGCCCGTACTCGCCCGCGGGCCCGCCGGTGAGCGCCGCGGTGGCCAGCACCACCCCCTCGCGGATCAGCGACCGGTCCCACCGCGTGCGGTCCTGCTCCTCCAGCGGCACGAGCTCGCCGTCGGGCCGGGTCCGGGCGGGACGTCGCGCGTCGCTGAGCAGCATGAGCGCCAGCAGGCCCGTGACCTCGGCGTCGTCGGGCAGCACGGCGTGCAGCAGCCGCGCGAGCCGGATCGCCTCGCCCGAGAGGTCCGTGCGGTGCAGGCTGTCGCCGGCGCTGCTCGTGTAGCCCTCGTTGAACACGAGGTACAGCACGTGCAGCACCGACTTCAGCCGCGCCGCGCGTTCGTCGTCGGCCGGCAGCCGGAACGGCACACCGGACGCCTTGATCTTCCCCTTCGCCCGGCTGATGCGCTGCGCCATCGTCGCCTCGGGAACGAGGAACGCGGCCGCGATCTCCGCGGTGGTGAGGCCGCCGACGGCCCGCAACGTGAGCGCGATGGCCGACGCCGGCGTGAGCGCCGGGTGGCAGCACAGGAACAGCAGCGTGAGCGTGTCGTCCTGGTCCGACACCTCGGCCGGGCTCGGCGAACACCGCCAGCTCACGGCGCGCGCGGGCCTCGTCGCTGCGGAACCGGTCGGTGAGCCGCCGGGCCGCCGCCTGGATCAGCCACCCGCGCGGGTTGTCGGGCACACCGTCGGCGGGCCAGTGCAGCGCCGCGGCGAGCAGGGCCTCCTGCACGGCGTCCTCGGCCGCGCCGAAGTCGCCCGACCGCCGGGCCAGCACGCCGAGGACCTGCGGCGCGAGTGTGCGCAGCAGGTCCTCGAGCGCCTCGGGTGTCATCAGGCCGGTGCGCTCATCAGTTGACGGACCTCGATCGGCTGACGGATCGGCGTACCCCCGATCCCCGGCGCCGCCGAAAGCCGCGCGGCGATCTCGAGCACGCGGTCCTCCGAGTCGACGTCGACGATCCGGTAGCCCGCGATCAGCTCTTTGACCTCGGCGAACGGCCCGTCCGTGACCACGGTCCCGCCCGCGCCCCCGGACACGACCTTCTTCGCCGCCTCCGGCCCGGACAGGCCCTGCGCGTCCACGAGCTCACCCTTGTCGGCGAGCTCGGCGTTCAGCGCCTGCTGGAACGCGACGTGCGCCCGGATGTCCTCGGGTGACCACTCGGTCATCGGCACGTCGCAGCCTTCGCCGCCCGAGTACGTCTGGATCACCATGTACTTCGTCATCGTGGCTTCCTCCGCCCTTCCGGCGTGCCGCGTCTCGGCACGCTCACTGTAAGGACGGAGCCGCGGTTTTGTTCTCTACACGCGCCCGAGCAGCACGTCGCGGGTGAGCTCGAGGTGCCCGCGGTGCTGGGCGAGCTCCTCGTACACGTGCAGCAGCGCCGTGCCCTGATCCGCGCCGATCGGGGTGCCCCGGTACTTCGGCGGGACCTCGCCGGCCGGCGCCGCGTCCGGGACGGACCCCGCGACGTCGGCGCCGAACTGCTCCCGCACCGCCCGCAGCCGCGCCAGCAGCGGTGCGACGGGACCCGTCGCCGCGAACTCGGCGTCCCGGTCGCGCTCCACCTCGCGCCCGGCGACGACGTGGCCGCCCCAGAACGTCATCACGCCGAGACAATGCGTGACGATCGCGTACGGTGAGTTCGTCCCGGCCGCTTCGGGGCGGGCGTTCACGAGCTCGTCGCCGAGCTCGGTGAGCGTGGCGGCCATCCCGTCGAGCGCGCGGTCGACGAGGTACAGGTATCCGTCGGTGGTGATCACGCCGTGAGCCTATCCGCCGTGGTCAAGACACCGCTTGGGTCCACTGTGGACTCACCGGCCGATCGTGTCCAGCTCCGCCACCGCCTCGGCCGGCAACACGAGGTCGGCCGACGCGATGTTCTCGCGCAGGTGCCCGCGCGACGACGTGCCGGGGATCAGCACGGTCGTGGGGGACCGCTGCAGCAGCCACGCGAGCGCCACCTGCTGCGGCGACGCACCCAGGCCCGCCGCGACCTTCGCCAGCGTCTCCGACTGCACCGGCGTGAACCCGCCGAGCGGGAAGAACGCCGCGAACGCGATGTGCTCCGCGGCGCAGCGCTCGACGAGGGCGTCATCGTCGCGGGCGACCACGTTGTACAGGTTCTGCACGGTCACCACGGGCGCGATGGCCTGGGCCTCGGTGAGCTGCGCGTCCGAGACGCCACTGAGTCCCAGGTGCCGGATCCGGCCCTGCTCGCGCAGCTCGGCCAGCGCGGCGAACTCGGCGCCCAGCGGGGTGTCGTCCGGCCCCTCGTGCGCGCCCACGCGCAGGTTCACGACGTCGAGCACATCGAGCCCGAGGTGGCGCAGGTTCTCGTGCACCTGCGCCTCGAGGTCCGCGGGCTCCAGTGAGGGGAGCCACGAGCCGTCCGTGCCACGCCGCGCGCCGACCTTCGTCACGATGCGCAGGTCGGCGGGGTAGGGGTGGAGGGCTTCCTTGATCAGCTCGTTGGTGACGACCGGGCCGTAGAAGTCGCTGGTGTCGATGTGGGTGATCCCGTGCTCGACCGCTTCGCGCAATACCGCGATCGCCTCGTCGTGGTCCTTCGGCGGCCCGAGGACGCCGGGGCCGGCCAGCTGCATGGCGCCGTAGCCCATACGGGTGAGCGTGAGGTCGTCGGCGAGGGTGAGGGTGCCGCCGGGAAGGGTGTCGGCCACGGTCGGGTGCCTTTCGCGCTGGGTACCGGGCGGGTTCTGCCGCCTTCGGTTCCACGGTGCGCCCGCGGGCCGGCCGGTGGGACGGCCCCGGTTTTCCTGGGAGTGGCAGGGCCGGGATTCCGGGAACCGCCTCGATTCCGCCGCGGAGGGCGGGCGGGAACCGAGGCGGTCCCGAGCACTACCGCTAGCCGGCCGCCAGCCGCGGCCCGATCACGTCCTTGAACGCGGCCACGTCGGCCTCCGGCAGGTCGTAGCCGGACTCCGCGGTGTGGGACGGGAAGAAGAACACGTGGTCCACGCCGGACTCCTGCTTCGCCTGCAAGAGCCGCTCGGCGCAGTACTCGGCCGGGCCGAACAGGCCGAAGGCCTCGCTGATCCGCTTGGCCTCGGCGTCGGTGAAGGCCGTGGGGTCGTGGTCGGCGGGGATGTCGAGCCCGGCGGCGCGCAGCCAGCGCAGGTTGGCGGTGCTCGGGTAGTTCAGGAAGGGCTTGTCGGGGCGGAAGTAGCGGCGCACCCACTCGCGCGCGGTGTCGAACGGCTCGATCGCCGTGGGCACGATCAAGATCTCTTGCACCGACTCCGGCGTGCGCCCGGCCCGCTGCGCGCCCGCGCGCACGTGCGAGCGCGCGGCCTCGATGCTGTCCGGGTGCAGCCCCGCGAGCATCACGACGCCGTCGGCGACCTCGCCGGCGAGCTCGAGCATCTTCGGCCCGGCGGCGAGCACGAAGATGCCCGCCGCGGGCTTGGCCACATTGTTCATCTTGATCTCGTGACCGTCCACAGTGGCCTTCTCGTCGGCCACCAGCTTCCGGATGGCCGTCACGGCCTCGCCCAGCTGCGCGCGTTGCCCCTGCGGCCGCCCGGCCTTCTCGACGGAGAGGAACCCGGGCGCGAGCGTGAGCAGCACCCGGCCCGGCGCGATCTCGGCCAGCGAGTTCGCGATGGCCGCGAGCACGAGCGGGTGGCGCGTCACCGTGTTGGTGGTGGCGGGGTAGAGCTGCAGCTTCGACGTCGCCGCGGCGGCCAGCGTCAGGGCGGAGTAGACGTCGCGGCCCGAGTGGTGGTGGTCGTGCACGCCGACGCCGTTGAACCCGGCTTCCTCGCACGACACGATGAACTTCGTCAGCTCGGGCAGCGGGCGGCCGACGGGCACCCGGATGTCGACCTTCACGGTCATGGGGAAGTCCTTTCTCGACAAGGAAACAACTCAGGCGGGCAGGGGTTTGCCCTTGGTTTCGGGGAGGAACAGCACGGCGATCATGCCCAGCAGGTAGATCGGCGCGAAGATCGCGGCCGCGTGCCCGAACCCGCCCACGGCCGAGGCGAGCGGTCCGATGAGCACGGCCCCGGCCATCGCGAGGTAGCGCGAACCGCTGAACACCACGCTGATCGCCGTCGCGCGGATCGACGTGGCGAACAGCTCCGGCGTGTGCACGGTGTACCAGCTGTACACGCCACCGGTGAGGAACCCGGCGACCAGTTGCAGCCACGTCGCGGTCGACGCGTCGTGCACCAGCAGGAACACGATCGGCACGATCGCCGCGCACCCCAGGAAGTAGGCCTGGATCGACCACTTGCGGCCCCAGCTCTCGGCGAGGAACCCGAACAGCACGCAGCCCACGATCTCGCCGAGGTTGTACAGCGCCCCGGCCCATCCCGTGAAGAACGCGATGCGCTTCGGATCGTCCACGAGGCCGCCGACGAAGCTCGGCAGGAACGAGCTCACCGCCCACCAGCCGCCGGTGATCGCGATCGAGACCGCCAGCGCGCCGAGGAACTTGCGCCGCACGCCGGGTGCCAGCAGCTCCCCGACGCGGACCTTGGGCTGCCGTTGCGCGGCCCACCGCGGCGATTCGGGAATGCTGCGCCGCGCCAGCAGCACCACCACGAGCGGCAGCACCCCGAACAGGTACATCCAGCGCCACGACAGGCCCAGCGTCGACCCGAACAGCACCCACAGCCCGGACACGAGCACCCCGCCCACGGAGAACCCGGCCTGCAGCAGCCCCGCGCCCTTAGCTCGCCACTTCTGCGGCCACACCTCCTGCAACAGCGAGGTGCCCACGCCCCACTCGGCGCCGATCCCGAGCCCGGTGAGGAACCGCGTGAGCCCGAAGACCCACCAGTTCCCCGAAAGCGCCGAGCACGCCGTGAACACGCTGTACACGGCCACGGCCGCGATCATCGTGCGCCGTCGGCCCAGCCGGTCGCCGACGACACCGCCCACGATCCCGCCGGTCGCCCAGCCCGCGAGCGTGATGGCGACCAGGTAGCCCTGGTAGGTGGTGAGGTGCGGCAGCTGGTCGTGTGGCAGCAGCTCGGTGAGCGTCGGGCGCGCGGTGATCAGCAGCACGAAGGTGTCGTAGCCGTCGGCGACCCAGAACACGAGGGTCAGCGCCAGTACGCCCCACGCCTTGCGGTCGAGCCGCGTCGGGTTGGCCAGTGTGGTCATGTTTCACTCATCGAGGTAGGTCCGGATCACCGAGAAACGCAGGTATTCGTCGTTGACGTGCACGATCGTGACGGCCACCGGCCGCTCGTCCGCGTGGATGTGGGTGTGACGCAGCCGCAGCAACGGCCGTGTCACGGGGATGTTCAGCGCCGCGGCGACCTCCGGCGGCGGCAGCACCGGCCGGACCTCGGCCACGGAGTAGCACACCGGCGAGCCGATGTGGCGTTCCACGAACTCGAACGTCGACTGCAGGGGCTCCAGGGCGAGTGGGTCGTCGCCGAGCAGCCGCACGGGGAAGTGGTCGACGCTGTGCACCGCCGGCGCGCCCGCCGCGGCGAAGACCCGCTCGATCCGCAGCGCCTGCTCGCCGGCCGGGATCTCCAGCGACGCGGCCGTTTCCGCCTCGAGCCTCACCACGCGCCGGTCGGCCGTGCGCACCGACGCCGGGTGCCCGGCCTCGGCGAGCAAGTCCATGAACGCCCCCGCCTCGGCGAGGTTCGCGCCGAGGCCCAGGGCGTGGCGGTTGATGAACGTGCCGTGGCCGTGCAACCGGCGGATGCGGCCTTCCTTCTGCAGCGACTGCAGCGCGGAACGCAGCGTCGCCCGGCTCACCCCGAGAGCGGCCGAGAGCTCGGCTTCGGACGGCAGCCGCAGCCGGCCCGCCTCGCCCAGGCGCTTGATCACCTCGCGCAGCCGGTCCTTGACCTGCCGGTACGCGTCCGACGTGATCGCCGAGAGCGCGGACAGGTCACCGGGCAGCGCGGGCTCGGGATGAATCCGGGTGACCACGGGTCAGCCTTCGCTGCGGTGACCGATGGGGCCGTTGTACGTGCGCAGCCAGTCGACGAGCTCGCCGAGGCGCCCGACGATGTGGTCGTGGTAACGCTTGCCCTTGTCCTCCGACAGCCCCTTCGACGAGCTGAACGAGCCGGTCGGGGTGAACGCGCGCTGCTCGTCGCCGGACCAGATGATCTCGACGCCGTCGGGCGCCGGGCCGAACAGGTCGTTGCCGACGAACCCGCCGAAGACCTCGTCGAAGTCGACGGAGGCGTCGGTGAGGCGGTCGGTGCGGATCTTGCCGGGGTAGCGGTAGTGCACGTGGGAGAGCTCGAGCTCACCGGCGTGGTGCTCGTTGGTCTCCTTGATCGTCGGCGAGGCCGAGCGCGCCAGGTGCAGCGGGTCCGCGACGGCGAACAGCACCTCGGGCAGCTCCTCGTCGTGCAGCACGCGCACGGCGCTGTTCAGCGCGGGCAGGTTCGAGCCCTTGTGCCCGTTGAGCAGGATGATCCGGGTGAAACCGTGGCGCGCCAGGCTGCGCGCGACGTCGCGGATCAGGAGCGTGAGCGTGTCCGGCCGGACCGTGATGGTGCCGGGGAACGCGCCGTGGTGCGACGAGTCGCCGTACCAGATCGGGGGCGCGACCAGCACGCCCTTGCGCTCGGCCACGTCCTCGGCGAGCGTGATGGCCACGTACGAGTCGACACCGAGCACGCCGGCGGGGCCGTGCTGCTCGGTGCTGCCGATCGGCACGATGACGATCCGCTCGGTCTCGAGGTACGAGCTCACTTCTTCCCAGGTCAGGTCCTGGATCCAGACCGAAGGCAGGTTCTCCGCCATGGGCACCTCCCAGATGGTGAAACAGGTCGTTAGACGTCAGACGTCTAACTTAAGCTGCTTGGCAACCCCGGCCAATCGTGACCAAGGAGTGGGATGGACCGCGTGACCAAAACCGACGACCGGCAGGCCCGGCCGGGACGGCTGCGCGTGCCGCCGCTGTTCGGCGCCGCGCTGCTGATGGCCATGAGTGCGGCGGGACCGGGCTTCATCACCCAGACCGCCTCGTTCACCGTGCTCTACGGGGCCTCATTCGCGTGTGCGGTCGTGGTCTCGATGATCATCGACGTCGCCGTGCAGCTCAACGTGTGGCGCATCCTCGGCATCTCGGGGCAGCGGGCGCAGGACCTGGCGAGCAAGGTGTTCCCGGGTGCCGGCCAGGTGCTCACGGTGTTCGTGGTGCTGGGCGCGGTCGTGTTCAACATCGGCAACATCGCCGGCACCGGTCTCGGCCTGCACAACCTGCTGGGCGTCGACCCCCGCATCGGCGCGGCCATCAGCGGTGTCCTCACGATCGCGATCTTCCTCGTCCGCTCGGTGCTCACGGCTGTGGACCGCGTGATGGTGGTGCTCGGTTTCGTGAAGATCGCGCTGATCATCGCGCTCGTGATCGCCACGGCGCCGCCGGTCGGGCAGGCCGCGGTGGGTGTCGTCGACCCGAAGGGCCTGCCGTTCCTGCCGATCCTCACGCTCATCGGCGGCACGGTCGGCGGCTTCATCACCTACTCGGGCGCGCACCGGCTGATCGACGGCGGCCTGGTCGGCGTGTCGAACCTCAAGCGCATCAACCGCGGCGCGTGGACCGGCATCCTCGTGGCCTGCGTGCTGCGGATCGTGCTGTTCCTCGGGTTCTTCGGCGTCATCGCCACCGGTGCGCACCTGGCGAACAAGAACGATGCGGCGGGCTCGACGTTCCTCGCCGCGTTCGGCACGGTGGGCCTGCACCTGTTCGGCCTGGTGTTCTGGGCGGCGGGGATGACGAGCGTGATCGGCAACTCCTACACCACCGCCACGTTCCTGCAGTCCTACGTCAAGCCCGTGCGCACCCACTTCAACCGCGCGGTGATCGTGCTGATCGGCCTCGCGACGATCATCTTCATCGCCGCGGGCCAGACGCCGCAGTCGATGCTGGTGTTCGCCGGCGCCATCAACGGCCTGGTGCTGCCCATCGGCCTGGCCATCATCCTGTGGGTCGCGCTGCGCCGCCGCGACCTGATCTCCGGCTACCGCTACCCCAAAGTGCTGCTCGGCGTCGGCATCGCCGCCTGGCTGTTCACCGCCTACGCCGCGGTGGAGTCCCTGACCTCACTCGGCTCGATCTTCTCCTGAGGAGTGCGTCCATGACCATCACCCCCGCTCTCGAACCGGCCGCGGCTCGCGAAGCCTTCCGCGGCGGACTGCGTGTGCCGACCGCCGGCTGGGCGCCGGGCTACGCGCAGGCCAACCTGATCATCGTGCCGCGCGAGTACGCCTACGACGCGCTCCTGTTCGGCCAGCGCAACCCCAAGCCGTGTCCCATCATCGGCGTCACCGACACCGGCAGCCCGCACACCGACCTCGCGGCCGGCGCCGATCTGCGCACTGACCTGCCCTCCTACCGCGTCTGGCGCGACGGCGAACTGGTCGACGAGCCGGACGACGTCAAGGAGTACTGGAACGACGACCTCGTCACGTTCATGATCGGCTGCAGCTACACCTTCGAGACGCCGCTGGTCGCCGCCGGCATCGAGGTCCGCCACATCAGCAAGGGCCAGAACGTCTCGATGTACAAGACGAACCGCGCCTGCGCCCCCGCCGGACGCCTGAGCGGTCCCATGGTCGTGTCGATGCGCCCGATCGCCGCCGACCGCGTGGCCGACGCCGTGCGCATCAGCGGCCAGTTCCCGTCCGTGCACGGCGCCCCGGTCCACATCGGAGCCCCCGAGGCCCTCGGCATCGAGGACCTCTCGAAGCCCGACTTCGGCGACCCCGTTGAGATCCGCGAGGGCGAGGTCCCGGTGTTCTGGGCGTGCGGGGTCACCCCGCAGGCCGCGATCATGCAGTCGAAGCCGCCGTTCGCGATCACGCACGCGCCGGGGTACATGTTCGTGACCGACGTGCCGGACTACACGTACGCGGTGTGAGCCGGGCCGGCGAGGGCCGCCTCCCGATCGCCCTCGCCGAACCCCGGTGCATCGGCTTCTCCCGATGGTCGATCCGGCACTCCTGCGGGGCAACGGGTGCAACGCCGCCCCCGCCGTGGGGGAGATCGGCTAGCGTGGCGCCGTGCAGATCTCCGAATTCGGGTCCTGGGCCACGCCGTTCACCGCGAGCCTGATCACGCAGAGCGCCGTGCGTGTCACCGATGTGCGGGCGGACGGGGGTGCCGTCGTGTGGTCGGAGGCGCGGCCCGGCGAGGGTGGCCGCGTGCAGCTCGTGCGGCGGGCAGCCGACGGGACCACCGCCGACCTGCTGCCCGACGGTTTCGGGGCGCGCACGTCGGTGCACGAGTACGGCGGTGCCGACTGGTGGGTGCGCGACGGGGTCGTGTGGTTCGCCAACTGGCCGGACCAGCGGTTGTACCGGCTGGCCCCGGGCAGTGCGCCCGTGCCCCTCACCCCCGAACCCGAGGTGCCGCGCGGTGATCGCTACGCCGACGGCGACCTGACCGCCGACGGCACGCGCCTGGTCGTGGTGCGCGAGCACCACCCGAAAGACGGCCGCGGCGCGGTGGACGTGCGCAACGAGATCGTGGTGCTGACCGGTGACGCCGAGCCCGAACTGCTCGTGTCCGGACCGGATTTCGTGGCGAGCCCGCGGTTCTCGCCCGACGGCGGCAAGCTCGCGTGGGTCGCGTGGGACCACCCGAACATGCCGTGGGACTCGACCGAGCTGCGCGTGCGGGACCTGGCCACCGGCGAGGAGGCCGTGGTCGCCGGCGGGCCGGGGGAGTCGGTGTCCGAGCCGCGCTGGCACGCCGACGGCACGCTGTACTTCCTGTCCGACCGCAGCGGCTGGTGGAACCTGTACCGGTGCGACGCGGCCGGCACCGTGAAGCCGGTGATCCGGCTCGAAGCCGAGATCGGCGTGCCCGCGTGGGGCCTGGGCACGGGCCGGTACGTGGTGCTGGCCGACCACCGCGTGGTGTTCGCCCGCTGGTCGGGTGGCTTCGACGGGCTCGCGATCGCCACGCCCGACGGCACGGTGACCGACCTCGACACGCCGTTTTCCGCGGTCAGCGCGCTGCGCCCCGGCAGCGAAGGCGAACTGCTGCTGCTCGCCGGCTCACCCACCGCCGAGACGAGTGTGTACGCGCTCGACGCCACCGGAGCCGTCCGCACCTTGCGCGAGCCGCGCGACACCGGGATCGGCGCCGAGTACGTCTCCGTGCCCGAGGCCGTCGATTTCCCGTCGGGCGAACGCGTGTCCCACGCCTTGTTCTACCCGCCCGTGAACCCGGGCTTCTCGGGTCCGGCGGGGTCGAAGCCGCCGGTTGTCGTGATCGTCCACGGTGGACCGACGTCGCAGGCGGTTCCCGTGCTGTCCCCGGCGATCCAGTACTGGACGAGCCGCGGCTTCGGCGTGGTGGACGTGAACTACGCGGGGTCCACCGGATTCGGCCGCGCCTACCGTGAGCAGCTGCACGGCACGTGGGGCGTCCTCGACGTCGCCGACTGCATCGCGGCCGTGCGCTGGCTCGCGAGCGAGGGGCGCGTCGACGGCGGCAAGCTGCTCATCCGCGGCGGCTCCGCCGGCGGGTACACCGTGCTGGCCGCCCTTTCGCGCGCCGACACGCCCTTCGCCGCCGGCACCGACCTGTTCGGCGTCGCCGACCTGCAGGCGCTCGCGGCCGACACGCACAAGTTCGAGAGCCGCTACCTCGACCGCCTGATCGGGCCGTACCCCGAGATGCGCGAGGTCTATCTCGAACGCTCACCGATCCAGCACGTCGAAGACTTCGCGAAACCCCTGCTCGTGCTGCAGGGCGCGGACGACCCCGTGGTGCCGCCGAACCAGTCGGAGCTGATCGTCGACGCCCTGCGCTCGCGCAAGGTGCCCGTGGCCTACCTGCTGTTCGAAGGCGAGCAGCACGGCTTCCGCCGCGCCGAGAACATCCGCCGCTCCCTGGACGCCGAGCTGAGCTTCTACAGCCAGATCCTCGGCTTCGACCTCCCCGACGGCGAGGCGATCGACCCGGTCGAGGTGGAGAACCTCTGACGTAGCAGCGCCGCGAACGGCCGGAAAACCCTGACCACCGGGGATTTCCGGCCGTTTTCGCGCACCCTCCACAGAGGACCCGGCCACTGTGGATCTTCACCGGGAAATCCGTCCTTGACAACTCCCGGTCCGACCTCCACCCTCTCTAATTAACCGTACGGTACATTAGCCGACGGGCGAGGCAACGGCGCACCGCAGAGGAGAGAAACGTGAACGGTCGAGGAGATCGAGCGGCGCCTGCCGCCGGTCGGCCCGCGAAGGCGGCGCTGGCCGCCTGGATCGGCAGCGCGCTGGAGTACTACGACTTCTTCATCTACGGCACCGCCGCCGCACTGGTCTTCGGCAAGATCTTCTTCCCCTCGTCGTCGCCGGCCGCGGGCACGTTGCTCGCCCTGTCGACGTTCGGCGTCGGGTACGTGACCCGCCCGCTCGGCGCGCTGCTGCTCGGGCACCTCGGCGACCGCTTCGGCCGCAAGCGGGTGCTCATCGCGACGCTGCTGCTCATGGGCGCCTCCACGGTCCTCGTCGGCTGCCTGCCGAGCTACGCGTCGCTCGGGATCGCGTCGCCGGTGCTGCTCGTCGCTTTGCGCCTGTTGCAAGGGCTTTCCGCCGGTGGTGAGCAGGCGAGCGCGAACTCGATGAGCCTCGAGCACGCGCCGGAGGACCGCCGCGCGTACTACACGAGCTTCACCCTCAGCGGCACGCAGGCCGGGCAGATCGTGGCCACGGCGGTGTTCCTGCCGGTCGCCGCGCTGCCGCAGGACGCGCTGCTGTCGTGGGGCTGGCGGGTGCCGTTCTGGCTGAGCGCGGTGATGGTCGCGGTCGGGTACTTCATCCGCCGCTCGGTGGAGGAGACGCCGGTGTTCCGCGAGGAGGTCGCCGCCGGTGAGGTGGTGCGGCTGCCGCTCGCGGTGCTGCTGCGCGACCACTGGGCCGACGTGCTGCGGGTGATCGTCGCCGCGCTCATCGCCTCGGTCAGCACGATCTTCACCGTCTACGCGCTCAGCTACGCGGTGAACACGGTGGGGCTGAGCAAAACGCCGATGCTGTGGGTGGGTGTGCTCGCCAACGTCGCCGCGGTGATCTCGATCCCGTTGTGGGCCAAGCTTTCCGACCGCAAGGGCCGCAAGAAGATCTTCATCGCCGGCTCACTCGCCTGCGCGGTGCTGATCTTCGGCTACCTCGGCGCGATCGCCGCCGGCAGCTACGTGTGGATCTTCGTGCTCGGCATCGGCATGTTCGGCATCGTCTACACCGCCACGAGCGCCATCTGGCCGTCGTTCTACGGCGAGATGTTCCCGGCCCGCGTGCGCCTGTCGGGCACCGCGATCGGCACGCAGATCGGCTTCGCCATCAGCGGTTTCCTGCCGAGCGTGGCGGCGGCCGTCGCCGGGGACGGGCGCGGCGCGTGGCTCGGCGTCGCGATCTTCACCGCCGGGCTGTGCGTGGTCAACGCGATCGCCGTGGCCACCGGCCGCGAGACCTACCGAGTCCCGACCGCTCAGCTCGGCCTGAAGGACGCCCCGGTGCACCAGGTGAAGGAGGTCGGCGTCCAGCCGTGAGCACGTTCGAGGTCCACGCCCTGTGTTACGGCCGCCGCGAAGGCGTGCGCGGCGACCATTTCCTGGGGCACGGCAAGGATTCGACCGAACCGCACCCCACGGCGTACTACGTGTGGCTCGCCGCCTCGCCGGAGCACACGGTGCTCGTCGACACCGGGATGCACCCCGACCGCGCGGCGGGCGTGCCCGGACTGGAGTACGTGGACCCGGTGGAGCTGCTCGCCGCGTTCGGCGTGGCTCCCGAAGCCGTGGACCACGTGGTGCTCACCCACCTGCACTACGACCACGCCGGCCGGGCGAGCGCTTTTCCGAATGCGGCCGTCACCGTCCAGCGGTCCGAAGTGGACTACTGGACGGGACCGTGGGCCGAGCGCATCACGCGTGAACGCTGGCTCCTCGACGAAGCGGAACTGAAACGACTCGGCGCCTCCGGCCGGCTGAAGATCGTCGAGGGCGACGCCGAGGTCGTGCCCGGCCTCACCGTCCACCTCGTCGGCGGCCACACCGCGGGCACGCAGGTGGTGCGCGTGGCGACCGCGGCCGGCCCGGTCGTGGTCGCCTCCGACGCCAGCCACTTCTACGAGAACCTCGAAGCCGACCACCCCGCGCCGCTGCTGCACTCGACGACCGGCGTGTACGGCGCCTTCGATCGCATCCGCGAGCTGGCCGAGACGTTCCTGCCAGGCCACGATCCGCGCGTGCTGGAGCGCTACCCGACCGATCACACCGGCCGGATCGCGAGGATCGCGTGAGGGCCTCAGCCGGCGGTCAGGTAGCTCACCAGCAGGTCGCCGACCATGCGCCGGTGGTGCTCGCGGGTGGCCGGGTCGAGCAGGTCGCGGTCGAAGATCGCGTTGAACGTGTAGCGGTTGGCCGTGCGGAACACGCAGAACGCGCTGATCACCATGTGCACGTCGAGCGCGTCGGCGTCGGCGCGGAACACGCCGGCGGCGCGGCCGCGCTTCAGGATGCGGGTGAGCACGTCGAGCGCCGGGTTGGCGAGCGTCGAGAGCGTGGTGGAGCGCGTGATGTGCTGCGCGCGGTGGATGTTCTCGATGCTCACCAGCCGCACGAACCCGGGGTGCGAGTCGTGGTGGTCGAACGTGAGCTCGGCGAGCTGGCGGATCGCGTCGACCGGGTCGAGGTCGTCGACGTCGAGGTTCTGCTCCAGCTGCCGGATCACCGTGTAGGCGCGTTCCAGCACCGTGACGAAGAGCTGGTCCTTGCTGGTGAAGTAGTAGTAGATCATCCGCTTGGTGGTACGGGTCCTCGCGGCGATCTCCTCCACCCGGGCGCCGTCGTAGCCCTTCTCGGCGAACTCGACCGCGGCGACGTCGAGGATCTCCGCCTTGGTCCGCTCGGCGTCGCGGGTGCGTTCTTTCCCGGCGGCGTCTTCCGGCGACGGTGCGGCCACGGACTTCCCTTCTCGCTCCGGCTGGGTCGCGTCCCACTGTAGGCCCGCGCGGCCCCGGCTCCCGTTCAGCTCTTGTCCGCACGTCGAAAGGAACCTCGTGCACCCAGCCACGGTCGTGGACGCCGTCCGCGAGCACGCCCGCCGCGCCGGCCCCGGCGCCGTGCTCGCCGGGCTCGTCGGATCGGGCATCGGCCCGTCGCTCAGCCCGCCGCTGCACGAAGCCGAGGCGGGCCGCCTCGGCGTGCGGCTCGCGTATGGCCGCTTCGACCTCGACGACTGGGGCCTGCCCGCGAGCGCCGTGGGCGAGGTGGTCGCGGCGGCGCGCGCCGCGGGTTACGCCGGGCTCAACGTGACGCACCCGTGCAAGCAGGCCGTGCTCGCCCACCTCGACGAGCTCTCACCCGACGCGGCGGCGCTGGCCGCCGTGAACACGGTGGTGTTCGACGGTGACACGGCGGCGGGCCACAACACGGACTGGTCCGGCTTCGCCCGCGGCCTCGAAAGCGGGCTGCCCGGGGTGCCGCTCGGCTCCGTCGTGCTGCTGGGCGCGGGCGGCGCCGGCGCGGCGGTCGCCCACGGCCTGCTCACGCTGGGCGCGGGCCGCGTCCACGTGCTCGACCTGGATCCGGCGCGCGCCGACGCGCTGGCCTCAGCCCTGCGCACGAGGTTCGGGGCCGACCGGGCGTCGGCCGGGGGCTCGACGGCGTCGGCACTGGCCGGCGCCGACGGACTGGTCCACGCCACCCCGGTCGGCATGGCCGCGCACCCGGGCCTGCCGCTGCCCGCCGAGCTGCTGGACCCGCGGCTCTGGCTCGCGGAGGTCGTGTACCGGCCGCTGGAGACCGACCTCGTGCGCCTGGCCCGCCGGGTCGGCTGCCGGGTGCTCGACGGCGGCCGCATGGCCGTGTTCCAGGCCGCCGGCGCACTCGCGCTGTTCACCGGCACCGCACCGGACACCGGCCGGATGCGGCGGCACTTCGACCGGCTCACCGCTCCTGGAGAAAGGGAACCCGCCGATGTCCTCGACTGACCCCCGCCGGGCGATCGCCACCGTCTGCCTGTCCGGCACGCTGGAGGACAAGCTGACCGCCGCCGCGGCGGCCGGGTTCGACGGTGTCGAGATCTTCGAACCCGACCTGCTCGCCTCGCCGTGGTCCCCGAAACAAGTGCGGGAGCACTGCGCGGACCTCGGCCTGACCGTCGAGCTCTACCAGCCGTTCCGCGATTTCGAGGCCGTGCCGCCCCCGGTGCTCGCGGCGAACCTGCGCCGCGCCGAGCACAAGTTCGACGTGATGGCACAGCTCGGCGCCGACACGATGCTCGTGTGTTCCTCGGTGTCCCCGGACGCCGTGGACGACGACGAGCTCGCGGCCGAACAGCTGCACGCCCTGGCCGAACGCGCTGCCGAACGCGGGCTGCGGATCGCGTACGAAGCACTGGCGTGGGGCCGGTTCGTGAACACCTACGAGCACTCGTGGCGGATCGTGCGCCGGGCCGCGCACCCCGCGCTGGGGCTGTGCCTGGACAGCTTCCACATCCTCTCGCGCGGCAGCGACCCCGCCGCGATCCGCACGATCCCGGGGGAGAAGGTCTTTTTCCTGCAGCTGGCCGACGCGCCGCGCCTGGAGATGGACGTGCTGCAGTGGAGCCGCCACCACCGGCTGTTCCCGGGTCAGGGCGCGTTCGACCTCACGGACTTCACCGCTCACGTGCTCGCCGCGGGATACGCCGGGCCGTTGTCGCTGGAGGTGTTCAACGACGTCTTCCGCCAGGTCGACCCCGGTCCGGCCGCCGTCGACGCGATGCGGTCCCTGCTGGCGCTGGAGGAAACCCTCGGCACGACGGCGCTGCCCGTCGCACCGGTGCTGAGCGGGCACGCGTTCACGGAGATCGCCACGGCCGGCCCCGAGGTTTCGCAGGCGCTGGCCGGGCTCGGGTTCACACACTCGGGGCAGCACCGGACCAAACCCGTGGCGCTGTGGCAGCAGGGTGACGCGCGGATCCTGGTCAACTCCGGCGTTTCCGGGGACAGCGCGTCGGTGGCCGCGCTGGCGGTGGAGAGCGCGGATCCGCCTGCGTCGGCCGCCCGTGCGCAGCGGCTGCTCGCGCCCGTGCTGCCCCGCACGCACAGCGCGGGGGAGGCGGACCTCTCCGCCGTGGCCGCGCCGGACGGTACCTCGGTGTTCTTCTGCCGTACCGGGGGAGTCGACAGCTGGCTCGACGATTTCGCCACGGTGTCGGGAGAAACGGTCTCGGGAAAAACGGTGCCGGGTGCCGGGGTGATCGGCGTCGACCACGTGTCACTGACCCAGCCCTTCGACCACTTCGACGAGGCCACCCTCTTCTACCGCGCGGTGCTCGGCCTGGAACCGGAGCCGGTCACGGAGTTCGCCGCGCCGTTCGGGCTCGTGCGCAGCCGCACGGTCACCGGCGGCGCCGTGCGCATCGCCCTGGACTCGGCCCTGCTGCGCCGCGGCGACTGGGCACCGGGTGTCCGCGAACCGCAGCACATCGCGTTCACCACCGAAGACGCCCTGGCCAGTGCCCGCGTGATGCGTGAACTCGGCGCGCCGCTCCTGCCGATCCCCGGCAACTACTACGACGACCTCGACGCCCGCCTCGCCCCGCCGCCGGACCTGCTCGACGCCCTGCGCGCCCACTCGATCCTGTACGACCGCGACGAGCACGGCGTCTTGCTGCACTTCTTCACCGAAGTGCTGGGCGGGCGGGTGTTCTTCGAGGTCGTCCAGCGGATCGACGGCTACGCGGGCTACGGCGCCGCCAACGCGCCCGTCCGCATGGCAGCCCACCGGCGCAGCCGGCTCGCGAACCCGCGCTGAACGGACGGGTGGTCTCCGTCTCACTCGACGGGCGCGCACCGCGAGGGCGAGCTAAGTTGCGCGGAACAACCCGCTACCCGCGCGAGGAGACCACCCGGTGAGCACGACGACCTTCGCCGCGGTGTCCGCCGTCAAACGGCGGTCGCCCGGCGGTTTCGACGCGGACATCAGCCCGCTGTGGACGATCGGTGGCAAGCCCAACGGCGGTTACCTGCTCGCGTTGATCGCGCGGGCCGCCGTGGCCGACCGGGAGCACGCCGACGTGCTGGCCGCCAGCGCCCACTACCTGCGTTCGCCCGACCCGGGGCCGGCCGAGGTCGAGATCGAGACGCTGCGCACCGGCCGCAACTCGAGCCAGGTGCGCGGCCGGCTGCTGCAGGAGGGCAAGGTATCCGTCGAGGCCCTGTTCACCGTCGGCACGCTGACCGCCGGTGAGCCGTACTGGCAGGACGGCCTGCCCGACCCGCGCCTCGGCATCGAGTCGGTGGTCCGAGTTCCGGGCACCACGCCGCTCGGCCTGCCGGTGGCGATCATGGACGAGATCGAGGTCCTCCTCGACGCACCGAGCGCTCGTGTGTTCACCGAAGGCCCCTCCGGCGGCGGCGAGCTCGTCGGCCGCCTTTCGCTGCCCGGCGACGAGCCGTTCGACCCGGTGAGCCTGCTGTTCGCCGTCGACGCGTTCCCGCCGGCCACCTTCGACATCTCGGCCAGCGGCTGGGTGCCGACGCTCGAGCTCACGGCCTACGTTCGTGCCCGCCCGGCTCCCGGTCCGCTGCGGGTGCTCCACCGAGCCCACCTGATCACCGACGGCCGCGTCGACGAGTCCTGCCACATCTGGGACCGCACGGGCACCTTGGTCGCCCAGGGCACGCAGCTCGCCGGCATCCGCCTCTGACTCCTCGGCAACGCACCCGCTGTGATGTCCACATCGGACACCGCAGCGGGTGCGTTCGGGGGAGGGCGGGGAGACGATTCAGCCGAGCGAGGCCGCGCGGGCCACGCTGTTGAGCAGCGACGAGTTCATCAGGAACTTCAGTTCCAGCTCCGGATCGTCGCCGAGTGCCGCGAGCTCGGCGAGCCGTTCCTTGCGCCGCACGGGGTCCTTCTCCTCGAGCCGGCGCTTGTTGGTCACGGTCTGCTGCTGCACGAACTCGATGTTCACCGTGCGCCGTCGCAGCGTGTAGCGGTCGAGCACGGATTCGTCGCGGCTGCCGGCGAACTCGTGCAGCGAAGCGGCCAGCTCGACGGCGTCGTGGATGCCGCAGTTGAGGCCCAGTCCGCCGATGGGGTTGTTCACGTGGGCGGCGTCGCCCGCGAGGAACACCCGCCCGGAGCGGAAGTCCTTCGCCACGCGCTGGTGCACGTTGTAGAGCTTGCGGTGCACCAGCCGGCCGGCCGGGTCGCCCGACAGCGCGAGGCCGGCCAGGCGAGCGCGCGCGCCCTCGTCACCGACGGCTTCCTCGTCGGTTTCGCCGACCGTGGTGGGGAAAACGGCACGCCAGCGGCCCTTGCCGTCGTCGCCCGCGACCTTGAACAGGTTGACCCACTCGCGCGGGTCGGCCCAGTAGTTGCGGTAGCTGCAGTCCAATTCGGACTGGAAGTCGAACAGCGTGGTGAGCACCAGGAACCGCTCGGGCCAGGTGTAGCCCTCGAACTCGATCCCGAGCGCCTTGCGCACGGTGCTGCGCCCGCCGTCCGACCCGAGCACGAAGTCGGCCTCGATCGGGCCGTCGGCGGTGTGCACCGTGGCCGAGTCCGCGGTCTGCGTCACGCCCGTCACCGGCTGTCCGAACCGGACGTCCACTCCGGAGAGCCGCTCCAGCACCATGTTCACGATCTTGTGCTGTTCGATCTGGACCACGAACGGATACGGGGTCACGTCGCGCAGCACGTCGTGGTCCAACCGGGTGATCATCGATCGATCCGGCCGGTCCCAGAAGTCGAAGTACCGCGCCACGAGCCCGCGCTCCACGACGTCGTCCATCAGGCCCAGTTCGCCGAGCATAGCCAGGGTGGACGGGTGCACCGTCGCCGCGCGCGGTGCGTCCTCCACTCCCTCCTCCGCTTCGAGCAGCGTCACGTCGAACCCCCGCCGGGCGGCGGCCAGCGCGAACACCGCGCCGACCGGACCCGCACCCACGACCACAACACGCTGTCCCATGGTGTTCAAATCCCCTTTCAGCCGAGTTTCGCGAGCCAGCCGGCCACGGTGTCCACCAGCGCCTCGCCGGAGCCGTCGAAGCGGTGCCCCTCCGTGCCTTCCGGCGAGGGCAGCGACACCGACGTGACCGACGGCGAGATGCCTTGCTCCAGCGCAGCTTGAAGCCAGCCGGGCTCGAAGTCGTGGATCACGGTGTCGTGCTCGTCGCGAACCATCAGGATCGGGTTCGGCACGCGCGCGATCCAGTCGACGCTGCGCGCGCCGGCGGTGCCCGTGCGCCGGTAGGTGAGGAAGTGCTGCGCCGTCACGGACATCGACCGCCCGCCGAGCCACGACATCTTGGTCGAGAGCGTGCGCCCGAAGTCGCCGGCCTGCACGGCCGCCACGGCTTCCTCGGTGAGCGCGCGGTAGGTGGCCTCGTCGTTGATCAGCAGGTGCCGGGACTTCCACGGCAGATCCGCGAACATGCCGGTCAGCGCGATGCCCGCGATCTCGGGGTGGAAGTGCGTGGCCGCGAAGTACGTGACCTGCGAGGTGCCCAGGCTGTGCCCGTGCAGCACGATCTTCGAGTACCCGAGTGAGCGCGCCGTCCAGAACGCCGCTTCGATGTCGCGCACGGTCGCGTAGAAGCTGTCGGTGTTCACGGCTTCGCCCGACTGCCGGGTGTTGATCGCGAGCACCGGCACGCCGCGGCCGCTCAGGCCCAGCGCCAGCGTGCGCACCGGCAGGCTGCCGATGCTGCCGCCGCTGCCGTGCACACTCAGCACGAGCGGGGCGCCCGCGAGCGGCTCCGCCGGCACGAGGTGCGCGGCCGGTCCGGAGCGTCCGTCGAGGGACGTGATCTCGTAGTACTGCAGGGAAACGCCGTCGGGTGCGTGGAAGTCCTCGAGGGAGGACGGGGTGCCCGCGGGGCGGTAGGTGACCGCCGCCGCGGTGCTGTCCGTTGTAGACAACTCTGGTGCTCCTGTCACTTCGAGCCGGTGTACACGAGCTTGCTGTAGTCGACCGTGCCGCCGAAGCCGCCGAACTTCTTCATGGCGTCACCCCAGATCTTCAGGTCGTTCTGGGAGACCTCGGTGGTGAACTCGCCCAGCGGCGACTTCTTGGCCTGCTCGGCGGTCACCTTGGTGTAGCCGGCCAGTGCGACGTAGGCCTTGTCGTTGTTGTCCTTGATCCACTGCGCCGCGTCCTGCAGCGCCGCCTTGAACCCGTCGGCGAGCTTGGGGTTCGCCGAGGTCCAGTCCTTCGAGGCGATCCAGTACGTGCCACCGAGGTAGTTCGGGCTCAGCGCCCGCTCCGGGTCACCGAGGCTGCGCATGCCGGCCTGCTTGCCGACGCTGATGAAGGGGTTGATCACCTCGACGGCGTCGACCTGGCCGGCCTTCAGCTCGTCGATCATGTTCGGCGTCGGCACCTGCACGAACTGCTCGGCCGCGGGGTCCACGCCGTTGCTCGAAAGCCACGCCTTGGTGGAGATGTTGATGTTGCCCGTGAGGGTGGGGGAGCCGATGCGCTTGCCCTTGAGCTGTTTCACGTCGGTGATCTCCGGGCGCACGAAGATCTGCACGCTCTGGTCCTCGGGCGAGTCGCCGTTGTTGCCCGACACGGCCACGAGCGGAACCCCCGAGGAAGACGCGCGCAGCATGATCGGCGCGACGCTGAACCCGAGGTCGTACTGCTTGCCCAGCAGTGAGGGCACCAGCGTGATGTCGTTCAGCGTCGTCGTCTTCACGTCTTTGATGCCGTGCTTGGTGAAGAAACCCTGTTGCTGGGCGACGACGACCGCGAGCGAATCGTTGGTGTTGTTCAGCGCCACGCGGATCGTGCCGTCGCTCGATGCCGAGTCGCCGGAACCGCTGCAGCCGGACACGGCGAGCGCGCCCGCGAGAACTGCGGTGACCAGCGTGGTGATGCGGGTGCCCCTCATGACGCCTCCGTGGGAGTTGGGGGGAGTGGGGATCGGGGAGTAGTTCACTATCCGAAGTAGTTGAGCAGAGACAGTAACTCAAGTTAGCTAATCTCTCAATGGTCCAGCTCAGGGCCGTGGTAACAGACTTGTTAAGGCTGGATCGCAGACGAAAAAGCACTACTCAAGTCATTGACGTGTGGAAGGTTAGGCGCCCATCATGGCCAACGCCAGCCCTGAAGGAGGTCCCGATCCCGTGACCGTAGAAGCCACCGCACCGGCCACCGAGACGGCGGATGCGTTTTCCTGTTCGAAGCTCTTCGTCGAGTACCGCACGCGCAACAAGGTGCTGCGGGTGCTCGAAGACGTCGGGTTTTCCTGTGCCCAAGGGGAGTTCCTCAGCATTCTCGGGCCGTCGGGCACCGGGAAGACGACGCTGCTGCGGATCCTCGCCGGACTGTTGTCCCCGGGCGAGGGTTCGTCCGTGCGGTTCCGCGGGAAGGAGATCACCGGCCCGCCGACCGGCGTCGGCATCGTGTTCCAGAACTACGCCGCGTCGCTGCTGCAGTGGCGCACCGTGGAACGCAATGTCGCGCTGGGCCTGGAAGGCCGCACGAGCAAGGCCGAACGCGACGAACGCGTGCGCGAGGCGCTCGAGCTCGTCGGCCTGGCCGACCGCGGCAGGGACTACCCGTGGCAGCTCTCGGGCGGCATGCAGCAGCGCGTGCAGATCGCGCGCTCGCTCGTGATGCGGCCCGAAGTGCTGCTGATGGACGAGCCCTTCGGCGCGCTCGACGCGATGACCAAGGCGCAGCTGCAGGACGAGCTGCTCAAGGTCGCCGCGGTCACCGGCGCGACGGTCGTGTTCGTGACCCACGACATCGACGAAGCCGTGTACCTGTCCGACCGCGTGCTGGTGCTCGCCGGTCGCCCGGCCACGGTCGGGCGTGAACTGCGCATCGACCTGCCGCGCCCGCGCGACCAGGTGGCCACCAAGGAACTCCCGGCCTACCTCGCCGCCCGCCACCGCGTGTACGAGGCGCTGAAGGCCGAGTCCGAGGCCCAGGAATCGGGGGCCGAATGAGGCGCCTGATCGGGTTCGCGGTGCCGGTGGCCGTGATCCTGCTGTGGCAGCTGGTGAAATCGGCCGGGCTGCTGCCCTACGACAACGTGCCGGCCCCGTCGGACATCTGGTCGTCCACAGTGGATCTGGCCTCGTCCGGTGAGCTGATGACGAACACCTTGCACACGCTCGCCGCCTGCCTCGGTGGCTGGGCGCTGGGTTCCGTGCTGGGCCTGCTGCTCGGCTTGCTGCTGGGGCTCGTCCGTCCCGCGTGGACCTACGGCATGGCGTCGGTGGAGGTGCTGCGCGCGCTGCCCGCGATCTCGTTCGTGCCGATCGTGGTGATCCTGCTGGCGCAGACCGTGGAGATGGAGATCGTGATCGCCGCGTGGGTCGCGATCTGGCCCGTGGCGATCAGCACGATCGACGGCGTGCGTGGCGTGAACCCGGTGCACCGGGACCTCGCGCGCACCCTCGGTCTCTCGCCGGTGGCCAAGGTCGTGAAGTTCGCGCTGCCCACCGCGCTGCCGAAGATCATCGTGGCACTGCGGTTGAGCCTCTCGGCCGCGCTGGTGCTGGCGATCGTCGCGGAGATCGTCGGTGACCCCGAGGGCATCGGTTACGCGCTCGTGCAGTCGCAGCAGTCGCTGCGCCCGGCGGCGATGTTCTCCTACATCCTGCTCACCGGTGTGCTCGGCATCGTCCTCAACTTCATTCTCGTGTGGACACTCCGGTTCGTGCCGGGTGCCCGTCAAGCCGCCAGGGGAGCCGACGATGCCGCGTAAAACCCGCAAACCCGGGGTCGCGCCGCTGCGGGGCCTGCTGCCGCTGGCGCTGCTGCTCGTGCTGTGGCAAGTGATCGGCGACAGCTCGAGCACGTTCTTCCCGCCGCCGGCGCAGTGGTTCAGCCAGACGTGGGAGCTCACCTCCGGCGGTGCGTTGCTCGGCGGGCTGCTGGCCACGCTCGAGACGTTCGTGATCTCGCTGCTGGCCGCGACCGTGATCGGCGCGGTGCTCGGCCTGCTGATCGGCCACGTCCCGCTCGCGGAACGACTGCTCGGCCCGATCCTCGAGTACTTCCGGTTCCTGCCGGGGGTCGCGCTCGTGCCGCTCGCCGTGCTGCTCGTGGGCTACACGGAGTCGATGAAGCTCTACGTGGTGGTCTTCGGTGCCCTGTGGCCCGTGCTGCTGCAGGTGCGCCAGTCGGCGAAGGCGGCCGACGTGATCCTCTCCGACGTGGCCTCCACGCTGCGGCTCGGCAAGCTGGCGGCGTTCCGCAAGATCCACCTGCCCGCGATCGTGCCGGGCCTGCTGCTGGGCGTGAAGATCGCGGCGCCGCTCACGCTGGTGCTGGTGCTCGTCGTCGAGATCAGCACGCAGGTGTCCGGGCTGGGCAAGCTCATGGAGACCGCGCAGCAGAACTTCCAGTCGGCGCAGGTCTACGGGCTCGTGGTGGTGGTCGGGCTGGTGGCGCTCGTGATCAACATGCTCGTGTCGGCCGCCGAGGGTTTCCTGCTGCGGTACCGGCCGGAGCACTGAGCACGCTCGCGCTGAAGCACCACCGCGTGAAACAGACCAAGGGGCTCCGGTCCGGTGTGGACACACCCGGACCGGAGCCCTTTTCCACGGCGGCCGGGGTTCTCAGCGGTGGTGCGCGTGCGCGTGGTGCCCGGCCGCGGTGAGCAGCATCGCCAGCCGTGGGTCGGAGTCCAGTCCCAGGTAGAACGAGAACGTGGCCAGCGCGCCGAACTTGCCCTCGTCGGTGAGCTGGCGCTGGAAGTGGTTCACGTGGTGGTGCACGGCGTTGTCGATGGTGCGCAGCACCTCGATGCCGGCCTCCGACGCGTGCACGGCGATGACCCGCCGGTCGTCGGGGATCCGGGCCCGGTGCACGAGCCCCTTCTCCTCGAGCTGGCGGATCAGGCGCGACGCGAGCGCGGGCGCGATGTCGAGCCGCTCGGCGACCTTGTTCACCGGCAGCGGTCCCTCGGCGCCGAAGATCTGCAGGAGCGCCTGGTGCTGAAGTGGCTGCAGCCCGCCCGCGATGGCCTGCTCGTCGAGCAGCCGCAGGATCTTGCGCAGCACGAACCGCGCGTGGGCGATCGCCTTGACGTGGTTGGCGAAATCGAGGTCGCTCGACGCGACCGCGCCCTTACCCCACAGGGCGAGTAGCTGGGCGGTCTCGTCCTCCACCGCGATCCCCCTCCGTGCCGCGTCCTCGAGAAGCCGTGCATCTCCAAGAAGCTTCAGCTCTCAAGAAGCCATCATCAAGTCAATGACCTGAGGACACTATATCAGCAAGAGGTCAGGAATCGACGGCTGCGCGGATCGCTTCGGCGATCGCCGACTCCGGGTCGAGGCCCACGTAGAACGCGAAGATCGACAGCGCCGACAGGCGTTCGTCCTCGTTCAGCTGGTGCTGCAGGAACGCGACGCTGTGGTGCACCTCGTTGTCGATCTCCGCGAGCTTCTCCGCACCGGCGGTGGTGGCCACGACGTTGGTCGCGCGGCGGTCGCTCTCCGACGCCTCGCGCGTGACCAGGCCGAGCTCTTCGAGGCGGCGCACCATGCGGGAGGCGAACGCGGCCGCCACGTCGAGCCTGGCCGCCAGCGTGCTCACGGTGATGCCGCGGGCCTCGCCCGCGCCGTAGACCTGCAGGAGTGCCTGGTGCAGCAGGGGTTCCAGGCCGTGGTGCTTCGCCTGCTCGTCGACGATCCGCATCACGCGGCGCGTGACGTAGCGGGCGTCGGCGATGTTCTTCACGTACGCCTGGAATTCGCGGCTGCGCTTGGCGTCGCCGATGTCGGCCCACTTGGTGTAGGCGCGCATTGCGTCGTTCATGCAGTGGGCTTCCCTTCGACGAGCACGGCTTCTCGGACGAGCGCGGCGGCGACTGAACCCGGCGATCATACGTCGCACCGATTTAGTTGACTAAAGTAAGGTATTCTTGTTAGCCTTCTGCTCAGGAGGTCCCCCCATGGCTCTGCACCCCGCGGACAGTGATCCGAGCGGATTCAAGGCGGCTCTCGGGTCGTTCGCCGCGAGCGTCAACGTCATCACCCTCTCGGACGCGGCCGGTCGCCCGCTCGGCATGACCGCCACCGCGTTCTCGTCGGTGTCGGTCGAACCGCTCATGATCCTGGTCTGTGTCAACCGTTCCACCCGCACCTACGAGCGCATCGCCGAAACCCGCCGGTTCGGCGTGAACATCCTCGGCTCGCCGGCGCGCGAGATCTCGGACCACTGCGCCCGCCCGGGCGCGGACAAGGCCCTGCCCGAGGAGTGGCTCACCCGCCACGAGGGCTGGCACAGCCCGGCTCTCTCCGGCGCCCTCGCGTTCCTGGACTGTGAGATCGACCAGGACGTGCACGCGGGCACGCACGCCGTGCTCATCGCCAAAGTCGGTGGCATCGGGCTTAGCTCGGCGCTGCCGCACCACGAACCGCTCCTGCACTTCCGCGGCCGCTACCGGCAGCTGCAGGCAGGAGTCCACCACCCGCGGCCCCGGCCGCTACCGATCGCACTGGAGGAAACGGCGTGACGCGTTCCGGCAAGGACTACGTCGAAGGACTGCGCGACAACCGGCGGGTGTTCGTCGACGGCGAATACGTCTCCGATGTCGCCGCGCACCCCGCGTTCAAAGGGGCCGTCGAGTCCATCGCGCGCGTGTACGACGTGGCGCACGACCCCGCCAACGCGGCGGAGATGACGTTCCCGTCCCCGATCACCGGTGCGCCGGTGAACCTGTCGTTCCTCATCCCGCGCGGTGAGGACGACCTGCGCCGCCGCCGGGTGGCGCTGCGCAAGACGGCCGAGGCCACGTTCGGGCTCATGGGCCGCGGCCCCGAGCACGTCGCCGGCTTCCTGGCCGGCTGGGCGGGCCGCTCCGACGTCTTCGCGGCGGGGGAGCAGCGCTTCGCCGACAACGTCACGAAGTTCTACGAGTACGTGCGCGACAACGACCTGTACTGCTCGTACGCGATCGTGCCGCCGCAGATCGACCGCAGCAAGCCCGCGCACCAGCAGGCCGACCCGCACCTGTACGCGGGCGTCAAGGAGGAGCGCGAGGACGGCATCGTCATCGCCGGCGCGCAGATGCTCGGCACGGGCGCGGCCATCTCCGACTACCTCGTGCTCAGCTGTATCGTGCCGCTGCAGCCGGGTGACGAGGACCAGGCGATCTCCGTCGCCGTGCCGATCGGCGCCGAGGGCCTGAAGATCTACTCGCGCCGCAGCTACGCCGAAGCCGCGACGAGCGTGTACGACTACCCGCTCGCCACGCGCTTCGACGAGACCGACTCGCTGATCGTGTTCGACGACGTGTTCGTGCCGTGGGACAAGGTGTTCGTGTTCCGCGACCGCCAGATCACCAGCGACCAGTGGAGCCGCACCCCGGCGCACCTGCTGGGCAACAACCAGGCCCAGATCCGGTTCTCCGTGAAGCTGGACCTGCTCGCGGGCCTCGCGCTGCGCGTCGCGCGCATGAACGGCTCGGACAAGTTCCCGCCCGTGCGTGGTGTGCTCGGCGAGCTGGCCGCCCACGCGGCCATGGTGTCGGGTCTCGTCTACGCGCAGGAGCAGAACTGCGAGCTCGACGAGAAGGGCGTGGCGTGGCCTGGTCGCGAGGAGTGCTACGCGACCATGACGCTGCAGTCGGACTTCTACCCGAAGCTGCTGCACCTGGTCCGTGATCTTGTGGGTGGTGGTGTGATCCAGCTGCCGTCCTCTGCCGCCGATTTCGAGAACGCCGAGGCGCGGGCTGATTTTGAACGGTATGTGCAGTCGCCGGGGCATCCGACGGTTGAGCGGGTGAAGTTGTTGAAGCTGGTGTGGGATCTTGTCGGGTCGGAGTTTGCCAGCCGTCATCAGCAGTACGAGATGTTCTATGCGGGTGCGCCGTTCCTGGTGAAGTCGCGGATGAGTCAGATTTATGACTTCTCTCGTGCGGAGGCGCTTGTGGATGGTGCTCTGGCCGGTTACGACCTCAGTGGCCGGACGGAGACCGGGCAGGCCTGAGAGAGGCCCTGAGGGGGGCAGACAGACCGCGGGGCGCCTGGTGTATGCCGGGCGCCCCGTTTCCATGAGGTGTTGTCCTCGTGGGGCGGGTTGCGGTTGCGCATGCACCCCGAAGCTGGATTGTGCTGACGGTCGCTGAGTCGTTGTCAAGGCGGGAAAGATGCCTTGACAACGACTTGGCGACCGCAGTGAGGCTTCGGATCGGGGTGCGGGGAGGGGCCTGGGTGAGTACGGACGTGCGTTGGTAGTGGCCGTTGCGTTGGTTGGTGGTGTGTCGGCGTGACAAGAAGGGGCGCCCGGTCCGAAGAACGGGCGCCCCTTCGTCTGCTCTGGACGGTCAGCTCGCGCGGTAGCGCACCTCGAACGTGAGGCAGCCTTCCTCGCTCGTCCACGGGCCGTGCTCCATGCCCGGCGGGCGGCAGGCGTAGTCGCCGGCCGAGAAGGTCTTGCCGAGGCGCGTGTCGTGGAACGAGCCTTCGAGGATGTAGACCTCTTCCCAGAAGTCGTGCACCTGCACGCCGTTCGGGGTCGTGTCGGTGCCGGGCTCGAACCGCAGGATGCGGGTCGCGACGCCGCTGTCGCCGTCGGCCGCGAGGATGCGTTCGGTCAGCTGCGGCACGACACCCGCGCAGGGCGTGAACTCGACGGTCTTGACGGGGAAGAACTCGTGTTCCGGCTTGGCCATGGGGTTTCTCTCTCCGATACGGGGGGTCAGGACACCGAGTAGGTGTGCGTGAGCTCGGGACCGCCGGGCAGGGCCAGCGACAGCGTCCACGCCTTGCCCGGCACGAACTTGCCGTCGAGCAGGGTCAGCGTGCCGCAGAACATCACCAGGTCGCGCTCGGGGGAGCGGTCGAGCAGGTCCAGCACGTCGGTCGGGATGCGCAGCGCGCTGAGCGGACCGTGCTGGTAGCGGACGCCATCCACAGTGGACTCGGCGATGATCGCGTCCCAGTCGGGGTTGTCGACCGGCACCACGGTGGTGCCGAGCGGTTTCGGGCAGGCGGCCTTGGAGTCCTTGACGCTCGAGGTCTCGATGTCGCGGTCGGTGTGGTCGGAGCCCACCGTGAGGTAGAGCTTGCCGCCCGCGCGCACGAGCACCGGCTCGACCTCGCCGGAGGTGTTGCCACCGTCGACGGAGATGGTGGCGGCCTGCGTGGCCAGCCCCGCCTCGAGCTCGTAGAACGCCGGGACGGAGTCGGGCGGCGGCACACCGATGGCGGCGAGCTCGTCGATGTGGTGCTTCACAGCGGCCTCGTCGCGGCCGGTGTAGCCCGCGACCACGAGGTCGAAGTCGGCGACCGCGACGGTTTCGCCCGTCCCGGCCACGGTGAAGGTGAGTGCGGTCATGCGTGCGCTCCTCGGATGGTCAGGTCGGTGTAGCTGGTGAGCCGGTCGTCGAGCACGGGGAACTGCTCGCGGGTGGCCGGCACGACGGCGGGATCGACGTCGCACCAAGTGATGCCCTCGGAGGTGCCGGCCTCGGCGAGCACGGTGCCCCACGGGTCCACGACCCGGCTGTGGCCGCCGAGCTCGACGCCGCCCTGGGTGCCGGTGGCGTTGCACGCCACCACGAGCACCTGGTCCTCCACCGCTCGCGCGGTGGTGAACAGCCGCCAGTGCGCGAGCCGCGCCGCGGGCCAGGCCGCCGGCACGATCACGATCTCGGCACCGGCGTCGACGAGGCAGCGCCACAGCTCGGGGAAGCGCAGGTCGTAACACGTGGTCCCGGCGACCGCGCCGAACGGCGTCGCCACCGCGGACACGTGGTCGCCGGGCTTGAGCAGCTGCGCTTCCTTCGACTGGTAGCCGAACACGTGCACCTTGCTGTAGCTGTGCACGAGCTCGCCGGCCGGGCTGAACAGCACGGCGGTGTTGCGCAGGGCACCGTCGGGCAGGCGCTCGACGAAACTGCCGCCGTGCAGGTAGGAACCGGTTTCGCGGGCGAGCTCACCGAGCCTTGCGAGCGCCGGACCGTCGGCCGGCTCGGCGTCGCGGGCGTAGTCGTCGAACGCGAAGTACCCGGTGGCCCACAGTTCGGGCAGCACGATCAGATCGGCCTCGGCCGCCGAGCGGACGAGCCCGGCCACCCGGTCGAACCGGGCGGCGACGGGCTCGTCCTCGGGGCTCGCGACCTGGACGAGAGCGATCTTCACGAGGCCGACCACAGTCCGCGAGCGCCGGCGGCGACGATGTCGTCGTAGGACAGCTCGCGCTCGGTGAGACCGGTCGCGCGGGCGAACCCGGCGAGCCCGGCCACGGCCTCGGCGGAGATCGCCGGGTCGTAGTACGGACCGTCGCGCTCGATCAGTCCGGCGATGAGACCGGCCTCCATCTCCGGGAACAACGCGGCGCCGACCCGGGTGGCCAGCGACGGGTCCCGGACCAGCTCGCGCTGGGCCCGCAGCACACCGCGGGTGACGGCTGCCGCTTCCTCGGGCCGTTCGGCGGCCGTGCGGTCCGTGGTCATCAGGGCGGGGAAGGTGTAGAGCGAGTGCGCGGACTTGTCGCGCCGGGCATCCAGCACGACCTTGCCGACCCCGCGCTGCACCGCGACCTCGGTGCCCATCCCGTTGGCCCAGAAGGCGTCGATCTTGCCTTCGGCGAGGGCCTTGGCGGCGGTGACGCCGAACGAGACGTCGCCGGCCACCCCCGCCACGGGGGCGATGGTCACGTTCGCGCCCTTCAGGTCCACGCCCTCGGCGTCGAGCAGGCGGTGCAGGCCGAGGTCGGGGCCGGGCGCGGCACCGATGCGGACGTCGTGGAGCTTCGCGAGCGTCTCGCGGGTGATGTCGAGATCCGGCCGCACCACGAGGAACCAGTACATGTTCTGCGCGAGCGCGGCCAGCAGCTTCTGCCCGCCCCAGGTGGAGTCGGCGTAGAGCGGGGCGTGGGCGCACCCGGCGAGGTAGTCGATCCGCCCCTCGCGAAGGGCGATTGCTGCGTCGGTGACGGGGAACAGGAGTTCCAGCTCCACGTCGAGACCCTCGTCGCGAAGGTACCCGAGCTCCACGGCCGCGATGGCGGGGAAGTAGGAGTTCGAGACGAGGTCGGGCACGGCAAGGCGCATGGTGGCCTTCCTGGTCAAGAAATTAACAGTACTCAAGTAATGTACTTAGCTTAATATTTTGGGTCAAGCTGGCGCGCGAGCGGCGCCGGCTCCGGCTTCTTGACGGCCCGCAGCACCACCACGGTGATCGAGCACAGTACCGCCGGCACCGCGAAGACCAGGAAGTACACCGGGAAGGGTAGCGACGCGGCGAGCAGGTAACCGCCGATGAGCGGGCCGAGCAGCCCGCCGAGGCGGCCGATGCCCAGCGCCCAGCCGAGGCCCGTCGCGCGGGCTTCCGGTCCGTAGGTGGCCATCACGAGCGTGTGCACCACGTTCTGGCCGCCGATGATGAACGCGCCGGCCAGGGCGTTGAGCAGGTAGAGCGCGACCACCGAGCTCGCGAAACCGAACAGCACCAGGCACACACCGCCCGCGGCGAACGCGATGGCGAGCGCCGCGTACTGGTTCATGCGGTCGAGCACCCAGCCGAGGATGAACCCGCCGATCGTGGCCGCGGCGGCCTGCTCGATGGCGTAGGAGTAGCTGCCGACCAGCGACAGGCCGTGCTTCACCAGCAGCGACACCATCCAGAAGTCGAGCGCGTAGACCACGAACTGCAGGAACAGGTACAGCAGGGAGAGGGTGAGGGTGGAGTTGCGGTAGCGGGCCGTCCACAGGGTGCGGAGCTGGATCTTGCCGTTCTCGGTGCGCGGACCGGTGAAGAACGTCGCCGGGTCGGTGGCCTGCGCTGTCGGCCAGATCGCCGGGTAGACCTTCTTGACGGTCGCCAGGGCTTCCTCGTACCGGCTGCGCGTGGCGAGGAACTGGGGCGTCTCGGGCACGAACCACGCGATCAGGGCGGCGACGACGAGGGCCGCGTAGGAGATGTGGAACAGCGGGCGCCAGCCGAAGTCCGGCACCAGCAGCGTCGCGGCCACGGCCGCCACCACGAAACCGAACGTGAAGCAGCCGGCCGACACCGCGGTCATCCGGCCGCGGCGGCGGACGGGCACGTATTCGCCGAGCATCGCGATCGTCGCGGGGAGTACGCCGCCCATGCCGATGGCGGCGCAGAACCGCAGGATGGCGAACGTGGTGTAGTCGCCGGCGAACCCGGCGGTGCCCATGAACAGCGCGAACACGGACACGCCCAGCACCAGCATCCGCTTGCGGCCGAAGCGGTCGCCGAGCGCGCCGAGGCCGACGGCGCCGATGAAGAGGCCGACGAAGGTGTAGGAGGCGAGCAGCCCCGCCTGGACGGGGGAGATGTGCCACTCGGCGACGATCTTGGGCAGTGCGTACGCCAAGGACTGCAGGTCGTAGCCGTCGAAGATCACCGCGGCGCCGCCGATGGCGGCGATCGCGAGGACCTTGGGGGTCAATGGGGTCTCGGTGAGACAGTGGTCGAAAGTGGCAGCGGGTCGCATCCGCGCGCTCCTCGGCCCGGGCGGCACCCAGCACCACGACACTCGACGGTGAGTGCGGGCGGGGGACGGGTGCCGCGGGTTGATGGGATTTATTTGACTTTAGTACCTGACTTGACAGCCATAAATGATGCGGGAGACGATAGGTCGCGCCTGGTGCTGTGTCAACGCCGGACCGCGGGGGTTTCGCGGACGAAGTGGACTCTCACCGGGCCGGATGCCCTTCCTGGCAAGGAGAATCGTGATCGTGCCGTGTCCGGTCCCCGGTGGTTCCGCAGTGTGGCACGCGTTTGTTAACAGCCCCCGTAACAAGGCGTCCGTGAGTTCTTCCCGTCGACGAAAGAGGAACCGACAGCCGTGAACGACTATCCCTACGGCGACCTCCGCGAGTACCTGGCCGAGCTGGACCGGCGCGGGCTGCTGGTGCGCGTGACCCGGCCCGTCGACAAGGACACCGAGCTTGTTCCGTTGGTGCGCCTGCAGTTCCGCGGGCTGCCGGAGGCCGAGCGCAAGGCGTTCCTCTTCGAGAACGTCACCGACGGGTCGGGCAAGCGCTACGAGGGCACCGTGGTGATGGGGGCGTTCGCGTCGTCGCGCGCGGTCTACACCACGGCGCTGGCCGCGAAGCCCGACGAGGTCGCCGGGCGGTGGGCCGCGGCGCTGTCGGGTCCGGTGGAGCCGGTCGTCGTCGAGACCGGGCCGTGCAAGGAGAACGTCCTCACGGGACAGTCGATGCTGGACGCCGGCGGCGTCGACGGGTTCCCGCACCCGATCTCGACACCCGGCTTCGACCCGGCGCCGTTCCTCACCGCGCCGTACTGGATCACGAAGGATCCGGAGGACGGCACGTACAACGTCGGCATCTACCGCGGCATGGTGAAGGGGCCGGACCGCATCGGCCTGCAGATGGACACGCCCACGCAGCACATCGCGATCCACCTGGCCAAGGCGCGCCGGCTCGGCAAGAAGCTCGAGGCCGCGATCGTGCTCGGCGCCGTGCCCGCGGTCGGGTTCTCCGCCGCGCAGAAGATCCCGTTCGGCGTGAGCGAGTACGCCGTGGCGGGCGGCCTTATGGGCCGGCCGCTCGAGGTCGTGCGCTGCGAGACGGTGGACCTGGAGGTGCCCGCCCACGCGGAGATCGTGTTGGAGGGCGAGATCGATCCCGAGCACCTCGAACCCGAGGGCCCCTTCGGTGAGGCGAGCGGGTACATGGGCGCGCAGACGAGCTCGCCGGTGTTCCGGGTCCGCTGCATCACGCACCGCACGGCGCCGGTCGTGCAGGCCTTCATCAGCGAGTTCCCGCCGAGCGAGTCGACGCTGATGCGCAAGATCGCGTTCGAGAACGTGTACCTGCGGTTCCTCAAGCAGGCGTGCAACATCAACGCGGTGCAGCGTTTCGTCACGCACGAGAGCGGCACCTGCAACATGTTCTTCGTGATCCAGCTGAAGAACCCGACCCCCGGCCAGGCGCGCCAGGCGCTCTACGCCGCGTCCGGGTACGAGGCCTCGATGGGCAAGACGATCATCGCGGTGGACGACGACGTCGACCCCGAGGACCTCAGTGCCGTGGTGTGGGCGATGAGCTTCCGCATGCAGCCCGCGCGCGACGTCACGATCCTGCCGGGCAAGCTGCCGCGCCTGGACCCGTCGGCCGCCGAGGACGGGAGCCTGTCCTCGGCGCTGCTCATCGACGCCACGCGCAAGCGCCCCTACCCGCCGACCTCCCTGCCGGCCAAGGAGTTCATGGACCGCGCCCAGGACCTGTGGCAGGAACTGGGCCTGCCGGACCTGGCGCTGGCCGAGCCGTGGCACGGTTACGAACTGGGTGAGTGGTCCGACGCCGACCGGCACCGCGCGGCCGAAGCCGTGCAGGGCCGCTACGGCGTGCCCGAGGAGTGATCCCGGGGTCCACTGTGGACTCATCGGTCCACAGTGGACCTCACTCGACGTCGAACAGCTCCACCGCCCGGTCGTCCAGCAGGGGCACGATGCCCTCGAGGACGATCCGCTTGAAGTGCTCCGTCTCGCGGTGCTCCGCGAACGCCTCCCGTGAGACGTAGCGTTCGAGCAGCACCACCGAGCGCGGGTCGGTGAACGAGCGGTACACGTCGAACGCCAGGTTCCCCGGTTCCGTCCGCGCGGCCTCGGCCAGTCGCGGCACCAGCTCGGCGACCTCACCCTCCTTGCCGGCCGAAACGGTGTAGCGGGCGATCACCTGGAGCTGGGGCATGCTCGTTCTCCTTGTGGTGCTCACGACAGATTCGAGTTGTACTGTAATCGCAGTGGCTGGTCACGAGCCGGATCGGCTACCGGGTCGCCACGGTCTCGTCCGGTTCGGCCGCCGGCCGCGGGGCGAGCCACGCCGCCACCACGTGCGCCACGACGACCGCGACGATCACCAGCGGCATCACCGCGAGCCCGTCGGAGGACAGCAGGAGCGTGGCGAGCAGCACGGAGGTCAGCGGCAGCCGGAGCATGACCACGCACATCGCGCCGATCCCCATCGCCACCCCGGCGACGAGCGGCAGGCCGGGCAGGTGCGACAGGGCGATCCCGCTGGCGGCGCCGAGGAACATCGCCGGGAAGACCGGGCCGCCGCGGAACGCGGCCAGCGACACGCCGTACGCCAGGCCCTTGGTGGCCAGGAGCAGCAGGAGCAACGGCACGGAGTGGGTCGCGCTGTTCTCCAGCAGCGAGGGCAGCGCGGTCTCGCCGGAGAACAGCACGTCGGAGAGGCGTCCGCCCGCGCTGGTGTAGGCGATCGCGAGGCCGGCGACCACGAGCCCCGCGACGGGGGTGAGCACCAGGAGGTGGTTCTCGACGCGGGAGTGCAGGGCGAGCCCGATCCGGTGCACGGCGGTGCCCAGCAGCGCGGCGGCCACCCCGATCACGAGTGCCCAGCCGAACTGGGAGATGTCCGGGTGCGTGAACGGCGGCAGCTCGGGCAGCGCCAGCGACGCCGGCCCCAGGCCGGTCAGCGAGTCCAGCCCGATGAACAGTAGCGTGCCGATACCCGCGGCCAGCAGACCGGGCAGCAGCACCAGGCCGAGGGTCGCCCCGGCCAGCCCGGACACCTCCATCAGCAGGAACGCCCCGAGGATCGGCGACCCCAGCAGGGTGCTGACGGCGGCGAAGCTCCCCGTCGCCGCGACCACGGCCCCGACCCGCTTCGGCGCGTGCGGCCGCGCGAGCCGGATCGCGCACACCCCGAGCCCCGAACCGAGCGCGATCAGCGGCGCCTCGGGCCCCAGCACCGCGCCGAGCCCCAGTGTGGCCAGGGCCGCGAGGAGCACACCCGGCAACTGCGCGGGCGTCGGCGCGCCGCTGGGGGAGAAGCCGAAGGCGGGGACGTGCCCGCCATTGCCCGGCAGGTACCGCACCGCGACCGCCACGAGCACCCCGGCCGCGAACAGCATCGGCAGCGGCCACCACCACGGCGCTTCGGCGAACCCGACCGCGTGCGGCAGGTCCGTGTAGACCCAGCGCTGCAGCTCGCCGACGAACTGGAGGAAGAAGTACGCCGCGGCCGAGATCGGCACCCCGATGATCGCCGCGAGCACCAGCAGCCGCACATACGCGGCGGACCGCAGCTGCTTCGCGGGGTCCGCCTGACCCGCGGGCTCACCCGGCGGCGCGGGAGCTGCCGGGTTCGCCATGGTCGGCCTCCTGCTCGTCGGTGGGGTGGCCGGACCACCACGTGGGCACGCTCGTGTGCCACGGTCCGCGCCTGCGGTCCCCGGGGCATCGCCCGTCCGAGGTGAGGCGACCGGGCTCCCGGGGTATGGTGGTCGTTCGAACACCTGTTCCCATGCCGGGTGCGGGTCCGGACACGCTGTCTCCCCGCGGCGGTTTCACGCGAACGAGGGCAGTGCGGTGGAACAGCAACACCCCGAACACCAGCGGCGTGGTGGGTTCAACAACCCCCTCATGCGGTGGGCGGAGCTGGAGCGGATCGCGGCGGGGCGGGCGCCCGTGCGGGGCGACGGCGGGGACTCGCCCGCGTGGTCGCGCAAGCGCGAGGGGTACCGGGCGCCGGAGCGGTTGCGGCCGTGGGCGGATGTGGAGACCGACGTGCGGCGGGTGCCCTACGCGGAGCTGCACCTGCACTCGTACTTCTCGTTCCTCGACGGTGTCGCGTCGCCGGAGTCGCTCGTCGAGGAAGCCGTGCGGCTGGGTCTCGACGCGCTCGTGCTCACCGACCGGGACGGCATGTACGGCGCGGTTCGGTTCGCCGAGGCCGCGCGGGAGATCGGGGTGCGCACGGGGTACGGGGCGGAGCTCTCGCTCGGGCTGCCCGCGCCGCAGGGTGGGGTGGCCGACCCCGTCGGCACGCACCTGCAGGTGATCGCGCGTGACATCGAGGGGTACCGGCGGCTGTGCGCGGTGATCTCGCGCGGGCAGCTGGCGGGGGAGAAGGGGCGTCCGGTGCTCGCGCTCGACGACGTGGCCGAACAGCTGCGTGGCCACGCCCTCGTGCTCAGCGGGTGCCGCAAGGGCGCGGTCCGCAGCGCCCTCGCCCGCGGCGACGACGCCGGGGCGGCCGCCGCGCTGCGGACGCTGGCCGACCGGTTCGGCCGGGAGCACGTGGCCGTCGAGCTGCTGGAGGAGGGCGTGGCGCTCGACGGCGTGCACAACGATCGCCTGGCCTCGATGGCGGACGACCTGGGGCTGCCGACGGTGGCGTCGAACAACGTCCACTACGCGCGCCCCGAGCAGGCGCGGCACGCGGCGGCCGTCGCGGCGATCCGGGCGCGCCGGTCGGTCGACGACCTCGAGGGCTGGCTGCCTGCCGACGGCACAGCGTTCCTGCGCAGCGGCGCGGAGCAGGCCGACCGCTTCGCGCGGTACCCGGGCGCGGTGCAGCGGGCCGCGTTGCTGGGGGTGGAGTGCGCGTTCGATCTCGCTCTGGTGGCGCCGGCACTGCCGCCGTTCGCCGTGCCCGAGGGGTTCGCCGACGAGGACGACTACCTGCGTCACCTGACGTTCGCCGGTGCCACCGTGCGCTACGGCGGCCGCGCGGACAACCCGGAGGCCTACGCCCGGCTCGACCACGAGCTCGAAGTGATCCGGCAGCTCGGATTTCCCGGCTATTTCCTCGTGGTGTGGGACATCGTCAGGTTCTGCCGGGAATCGAACATCCTCGCGCAGGGCCGGGGTTCGGCCGCGAACTCCGCGGTGTGCTTCGCGTTGCAGATCAGCCACGCCGACCCCGTGAAGTGGGGGTTGTTGTTCGAACGGTTCCTCGCACCCGAGCGTGACGGCCCGCCGGACATCGACGTCGACATCGAGTCGGACCGGCGTGAGGAGGTGATCCAGTACGTCTACGGGAAGCACGGTCGTTTTCACACAGCGCAGGTGGCGAATGTGATCACTTACCGTTCGCGTTCCGCCATCCGCGACGCCGCGAAGGCGCTCGGGTACTCCACCGGCCAGCAGGACGCGTTCGGCAAGCGGGTGGACCGCTGGTCGTCGGTCGCGGTCGGGGCGACGCCGGGGGAGCAGGGCCACGAGATCCCCGACGACGTGCTGGAGACCGCCGCCTGGCTCGAGGACACGCCGCGGCACCTCGGGGTGCACTCGGGCGGCATGGTGATCGCGCGCACCCCCGTCTCCGAGATCGTGCCCGTGGAGTGGGCGACCGCCGCCGACCGCAGTGTGCTGCAGTGGGACAAGGACGACTGCGCCGCGATCGGGCTCACGAAGTTCGACCTGCTGGGCCTGGGCATGCTGTCCGCGCTGCACTACACGATCGATCTCGTCGCCGAGCACCACGGTGTCCACATCGGACTGCACGACCTCGATCTGGCCGACCCGCTGGTGTACGACATGCTGTGCGAGGCCGACGCCGTCGGCGTGTTCCAGGTGGAGTCCCGCGCGCAGCTCGGCACCCTGCCGCGGCTGCGGCCGCGCGAGTTCTACGACCTCGTGGTGGAGGTCGCGCTCATCCGGCCGGGCCCGATCCAGGGTGGGTCCGTGCACCCCTACATCCGGCGCCGCCGCGGTGAGGAGGAGTGGTCGCACGCGCACCCGTTGCTGGCGCCCGCCTTGGAACGCACCCTGGGCGTGCCGCTGTTCCAGGAGCAGGTGATGCAGATGGCGCGCGACGTCGCGTCGTTCACCGCCGCGGAGGCCGACCAGCTGCGCCGGGCCATGGGGGCCAAGCGATCCAGCGAGAAGATGCGCCGGCTGGCGGGCCGGTTCTTCGAGGGCGCCGCGGCCAACGGCGTGCCCCCGGAGCTGGCGGCCCGGATCTTCGAACAGATCCACGCCTTCTCCGGCTACGGTTTCCCCGAGGCGCACTCGATGTCGTTCGCCTTGCTCGTCTACGCCTCGGCGTGGTTCAAGCGCTACTACCCGGCCGCGTTCTGCGCCGGCCTGCTGCGCGCGCAGCCCATGGGGTTCTACAGCCCGCAGTCGCTCGTCGCCGACGCCCGCCACCACGGCGTCGTCACCCTCTCACCCGACCTCGGCCTCTCCCAGGCGCACGCGACGCTCGAGTCCTGTTCGGACAGTGCCGGCGGCGTCGCGATCCGCCTGGGCCTGGCCGGAATCCGCTCGGTGGGGCAGGACACCGCCGACCACATCGTCGCCGAACGCGATGCCGGCGGCCCGTACACGTCGATCGGCGACCTCACCGAACGCGTGCAGCTCGCCCGCCCGGTCGTCGAGGCCCTCGCCACGGCCGGCGTCTTCGGCGACCGCCGCCCGTCCCTCTGGGCGGCGGGCCCCGCGTCCGCCACCCGCCCCGACCACCTGCCGGGCCTGGCGCTGGGCAGCCACGCGCCCCCGCTGCCCGGCATGACGGCCTTCGAACTCGCCACCGCCGACCTCTGGGCCACCGGCATCACGCCCGAGCGCCACCCCGTCTCGTTCCTGCGCGCCCACCTCGACACCCTGGGCGCCCTCCCGGCCTCGGCGCTGCTGTCGGTCCCCGACGGCACCCGCATCCACGTCGGCGGCGCCGTCACCCACAAACAACGCCCGGCCACCGCCGGGGGCATCACGTTCCTCAACCTGGAGGACGAAACGGGCATGACCAACGTCATCGTGTCCGTCGGTGTGTGGCGCCGCCACCGCCGCCTGCTGCAGAACCACTCGGTGCTCCTGGTGCGCGGCATCGCCCAGGTGGGCCAGGGCACGGTGTCGGTGGTGGCGGACCACCTGGCGGCTCTGGATCTGAAGGGTTTGTCCTTGAGTTCACGGGATTTCCGGTGAACCGGGTCCCAGGAGGCCGACATCGTGGGGTCTCATGATTTGTTTCGTACTGAGAACCATCGTCTGGGACGGTCGTGTTGAGCCGGTTCGCGATGTGCTGGGGCAGCAGATCGCGACGTTAGGAGCTTCGATGCCGGGCGAAGCGGTCGGTGGCGGCGACGATCGCCGCGGTCATGCTGCTGCCACCGTGACCGGTGTCGTCGAGAACGACGAGCTCGCTTCCGGGCCAGGCCCGGTGCAGTGCCCAGGCTGTGCCGAGTGGACCGCTGACGTCGTAACGCCCGTGGATCAACACGGCCGGAATCCCGTGGAGCCGCTCGATGTCACGCAGTAGCTGTCCCTCGTCCAGAAAGCAGCCGTGGGACCAGTAGTGGGTCACGATGCGGGCGATGGCCAGCTGAAAAGCCGGGTCTGCGACCGACAGAGACGGTGCGGCGTCGGGAGCCAGTGACATGTGCGTGTCCTCCCACTCGCACCACCCGTGTGCGGCCTTGGCGCGGATCTCGGGGTCGGGATCGTGGAGCAGCCGGCTGTAGGCGGCGGACAGGTCGCCGTCGCGTTCGGCGGACGGTACGCCGTCGCGGAATCGTTCCCACTCGCGCGGGAAAACGCGGCCCATGTCGCGAGTGATCCAGTCAGTCTCGCTCCGGTTGCCGTTGGTCACGGCCGCGAGCACCAATTCGGTCACGCGCTCCGGATATGCCTGCGCGTAGGCAAGAGCGAGGGTGACGCCCCACGAGCCACCCTCGACCAGCCAGCGCTCGATTCCCAGGTGGGCCCGCAGCGCCTCGATGTCGGCGACAAGGTGCTGGGTGGTGTTGGCCGAAAGGTCGACGACCGGGTCGGTCGCCGAAGGGGTACTGCGCCCGGAGTTGCGCTGGTCAAACACGACCACGCGATAGCGGTCCGGGTCGAACAGGCTCCGGTACCGCGGAGAACTCCCCGAACCGGGACCGCCGTGCAGCGCGACCGCCGGCTTGCCCTCGGGGTTTCCTGACACTTCCCAATACAGCGAATGGCCGTCGCCGACCTCCAACATGCCCGACTCGTGCGGCTCGATCGATGGATAACGCCCATCGTCGGATGTATTCGCCATAGACCCATGATCGCGCACGAGCCGGCCACCCGGCTCAGAGGACCCGGGCGTCCTGGCGCGGGTATACGGCCATCACCGGCCCGTTGCGGCGATTCCGGTCGGCAGCGTTCGAAGTCGGCCGGCTTCGTCGTCACGGCGTCCAGACTGACCGTGAGGCCCTCGACTTCGCCGAGCCTGCCGTTCATGCCGGAGTCACCAGCGGTGCAGGAAGTCCCTGACGTCGTCGAAGCCGTCGAGTGCCCGTGGGTCGACGTCCGCCGGGTTCGCCTCGGCGCGCGCCGCCAGCGATGCGGCCGGCGCGAAGGCCTCGTCGCTGAGCCGGCCGAACCGCCGAGCGGTGTGTCCCAGGCACAGGCCCGCCAGGCCGAGCAGCTCGCTGCCCGGCGCGGCCCGCGTCCCGACTTCGACGCACCAGTGCTCGACGAACGCCTGGTCTTCGTCGTTCAACGCGGTTCCGACCACCACGCTCGGCGCTTCGGTCTCGTGCGCCCGGTCCGTGAGCGCGCGCTCCAACGTTTCGACGACCACCTCGTGGGCCAGAGCGGGCGGGTTCTCGAAACGCCGACGAGAGTGCACACCACGATTCTTGCGCACTCCCTCGGATGGCCGAGGTCGCTGCCTGCGAGGCAAGGGCGCACGTGTCTCAACCTCGCGGGCCTGTGCTCGGGCCGTCAGCCGTGCCGGGTGATCCGGTCCAGCAGCACGATCACGGCGCCGACCACGAGCGACAGGGCGATCATGACGACCAGCACCACGTGGTACGAGGCCGCGTACTCCGCCGCGTGGCCGCCCGCCCCGGCGGCGACCGCGTTCGCGGTGGCGGTGTCCGCGATGTCCCTGCCGAGCAACACGGTCAGCGCTGCGGAGTAGCCGCCGATGACCACCGCTTCGCTGCCCAGGCGCAGGAAGCTCAGAACGCCGGCGGCCGTGCCCGCGTTCGCCCGCGCGACCGAACCGATGGCCTCGCCGTCGACCAGGCCCAGCGGCAGCCCGAACGAGAACCCCAGCAGCAGCATCGGAACGATGATCAAGCCGAGGCTCGCGCCGCCGCCCAGCAGCAGCATTCCCGCGTCGCCGGCGACCATCAGCAGCAGGGCCGCGCGGATCACCGTCATCGGCCGCACGTCCGGGAACCGGTGCAGCACCCGGCTCGCGATCGTCGGCCCCACCAGCACCGGAGCCGTCATCGCCAGCATGACCAGACCGGACGTCGCGGTGTCGAGGCCCTTGATCGCGCTCAACGCGATCGGCAGGTAGGTCATCAGCGGCACGTATCCCACGGCCGCCGCCACCGGAACCAACGCGAACGCCAGGTACCGGGCGTTCTTCAGGAGCGAGAAGTCCACCTTCCTGCCGCCGGTCTCCGCGACTTCGCCGGAAGGCACCACCTTCACCACGAACAACGACAGCACCACCACGGCGCCGAACACCACGAAGATGCCGCGCCAGCCCACCGCTTCCGTCAGCAGACCGGCGATGGTCGGGCCCAAGGCGACGCCCGCGCCGATCGTGGTGCCCAGGAACGCGAAGTTGCGCGCACGTTTGCCCGGCGGGTAGGCGTTCGACATGATCGCCGACGCACCGGTGAACATCGCCGCGCCGGCCACCCCCGCCAGCACCCGCGCGAGGTCGAGCACCGGCAGGTTCGGTGCGACGGCGCTCAACCCCGACGCCACCACCATCAGCACCGAACCCGACACGAACGTGCGCTTGTGCCCCAGCCGGTCCGAGGCCACGCCCCACACGAGCGTGAACACGGCGAACGCCGCGTTGAACCCGTTGACCACCCACTGCAGCCCCGAAGGACTCGCGCCGAGCTCGTCGGCGATCCGTGGCACCGCGATCGCCGTGCCCGTGATGCCGATCGGCATCACGAACAACGCGAGCAACATCGCCGGCACCGCGAACCTCGACGGTTCGCCAACCTCGATTTCGTGGGTTTCCACCGTTGCCTCCGTGCTCATGAGTCCTCCTCGAACCGCGATGGTCTCGACGACCGGTTACGCGGTGACCCCGCCGTCGACGACCAGGTCGTGCCCCACCGCGAAGCCCGATTCGTCCGAGGCAAGCCACAGCACCGCGGCCGCCACCTCGTCGACCGAACCGTGGCGCCCCAGGGGAATCTCGGTGCGCAGCCGCTCCTCGCGCGCGGCCGGACTCTCGCCGGGCCGGTAGGACATCGGCGCGTCGGAGGCGCCGGGGCTCACCGCGTTGATGCGGATGCCGTCGCCGATGTGGTCGCGCGCCGCGGCGCGGGTGAGCACGCTGACGGCCGCCTTCGAAGCCGCGTACGCGCCGAGGTTCGGCCGGCGACCGTGCGCCCCGATGTTCGACGACGTGTTGACGATGACGCCGCCGCCGTGCTCACGCATGTACCGGATCTCCGCCTGCATGGAGAGGAACACGCCGGTCACGTTCACGTCCATGACGTACTGCCAGTCGGCCGGCTCGACGTCGGCCACGGGCGCCGGCTGCCCCAGGACACCGGCGTTGTTGTACGCGACATCCAATGCCCCGTAGCGCTCCACGGTCGTGTCGACCATGCGCCGCACGTCTGCTTCTTCGGTGACGTCCGCGACGACGAAGCTGCCCCTGCCCCCCGCCTCCTCGATCGCCCCCACCGTCTCGGCCAGCTGCTTCTCACCGCGCCCGGCCACCACGACCGAGGCCCCCTCGCGAGCGAACGCCACGGCCGCACCCCGGCCGATGCCGCTCCCACCCCCGGTCACCAGAACCACTTTGCCGACGAACCGCTGCGCGCTCATGTCTGCTCCTCAATTATGTATGGATTACTACAGTAATCCGTGAACGGACGTCCCGGTGTGGATATTTCGGTGATCCGGGGCGAAGTTGACAGAGGTCACACCTCGGCACCTCCGCTCGCGGAAAGTAAGCAAAAATTACAGTCAATAATCGGGACTAAACGCGATCAAGTCGCGGTTGGTCAGGTCTGAGACTGGCCACCAAGACCTTCGAAGGACCGAACATGAGCATCGGAATCAAGCCGGGCCGCTACGACATCGACGTCGCGCACTCCTCGATCGAGTTCTCGACGCGCTTCGTCGCGGCTCGGGTGCGGGGCACGTTCAGCGCGTTCTCCGGCACCATCGAGGTCGCCGAGGACCTGCTGAAGTCCTCAGTCACCGCCACGATCGACATCACGTCCCTCAGCAGCGGCAACGATGCCCGCGACGAGCACCTGCGCAGCGCGGACTACTTCGACGCCGCCGGTCACCCGCAGGCGACGTTCACCTCGACCGACCTCGAAGCCGACGGTGACCGGTTCACCCTGCGCGGCGACCTCACCATCCGCGACACGACTCTCCCGGTCGCCCTCGACCTCTACTTCACCGGCGACGGCGAAGACCACTACGACAACTTTCGCATCGGTTTCCGCGCGTCGACGCGCGTTTCGCGGTCGGCCTTCGGCGTCTCGGGCAACGCCTCGAAGCCCGGCGGCCCTCTGCTGATCGGCGACGCCACCGACCTGACCCTGGAAATCCAGGCGACGGCGACCGCCTGAGGCCCGCGCCGGATTGCCTCTTCGGGCGGGAGACGGCCGGACCGGTCGTCTCCCGCCCGGGACTGTCTCGCGCGGCACCGCGAGGAAGTACCTACCGGGTGATCAACGGCAGCGCGGAAACGTGTGGTGCGGCCAGATCAGCCGGAAGACCTCTTCCGGATACGCCGTGACGGCCGGCTCGGCGTCGAACAGCTGCACGGTGCGTTGCCGGGTGTCGTACTCGGGCCGGCCCGGCTCGCCGTGGGTGGCGAAGGCCCTCCACGCGGCTCGCATCCGGGGCGGACAGCGTTTCCGCTTCCGCGGAGGGTTCGTCGCCGATCAGCACGGCAGGCGGCCCGCCGGCCACCTGGGCCTCGGCGAGGTGCGGCGACGGCATCCGGAACAGCCAGTCGGAGTTGACCAGTTCGTACAGCTCTTCCGGGCCCGCCGCCGGGAAGCCGTCGCGGTACCGGCGGGTGCCGTCCGGGCCGGGGCCAGCGTGTTCAACCCGGCCGCTGCTCGCTCCGGTGTCACCTGACCGAACAAGCCGCCGAGGGCGGTGAACAGTCGTTGCTCGTCGCGGGTATGGCCGACGAGCAGGCCGAGGTCGCGGCCGGCGCCTGCCACGGGGTGGCGGGCAGGACCTCGCCGTCGACGACGGGCGCGAACGGGATCGTTCTGTGCGCGGCCTGCCCCCAGCGTGGGGCCCACCGATCGATCTTGGCGGTGACGGCGTCACCTGCGGCGGGCAAGCGCGACGGGTCCACAGTGGAGAGGTCGGCCACCGTGGGCCGCAGCCCCGGCTCGGCGGCGCAGGTGGCGGCGATGTCGGCGGCGAGCTCGGCCGTGAAGAACGTACCCGGCACGCTCTGCGCGACGGCCCGGCGGAAGAGCCCTGTCGCACGCGGCCTCGCCGGCAGTGCGGCGACCGATCCGCCACCCGCCGACTCGCCGGAGACCGTGACCCGGCCGGGCTTGCCGCCGAAAGCCCGGATGTTGCCGCGCACCCACTCCAGGGCGGCGACCTGGTCGAGCAGACCGCGGTTGGCGGGCGCTCCCTCGATCTGCGCGAACGCCTCGATTCCCCACCCGGTAGGTGAACGTCACCACGACGACAGCGCCCTCGCGCGTGAGGCGGCCGCCGTCGTACTCGGGGAGACCGGACGTGCCGATCACGTAGGCGTCGCCCTGGATCCACACCAGAACCGGCAGCCCCGCGCCCGGGCCGGGGTCGAGTGACCAGACGTTGATCGTCATGCCGAACACCCCGGCCTGCGGGGGTGGCGGGCCGTACGACACGGCGTCCCGGACCCCGGCCCAGCCCCGCACCGGCCGCGGTGCGGCGAACCGCAGCGCACCCACCGGCGGCTCGGCGAACGGGATGCCGCGGAACACCGCCAGCCCCGCCTCCCGGGTGCCGCGCACGACCCCCACCGCCGTGCGGACCTCGGGCTGCGACGCGGCGACGGCCATAACGATTTCCATCCGGGCGGGCCTCGGCATCATCCCCTCCGCGTCGAGGCGCGGGCGAGTCGTTTTCCCGCCCCGTCGATGGCCGTGTTCACCTGGCATTCACCTCGCAGGCGTGCACTGGCCGACGAACCTCCGGCTGGGCGCCGAGTGCGTCACCGCCTCGCGCGCCCCCTGGAACACCTGCCCTGCCGCGTGACGTCGCCGCCCGGCAGGAGGCCGCGCCGGGCCTCGCGACGGGCCCGGCGCGGCGACCGCGGGATCGGGATGCAGTGGGGCTCGAACCCGCGTTGGTGAAAACCCGGCCGGCGCGCGGCATGGAGATCCGCACGCCGGCCGGGCTCCGCCCGGCCGGGACCGGTCGCGGGGGCCCGAAAACGATCTCGGGTCAGCAGAACCAGCCGGCCTGCACCCAGCCGCGCTTGTTCACGTGGCCCATCGCGTAGCCTTCGGCCCAGCCGCCGCTGGGCGAGTAGCGCGAGAGCTCGAAGTGGTCGCCGCGGTAGAGGGTGCCGATGATGACGCCGACGGGTTCGTTGCGGACGTAGAGATCGGTCGCGCAGATCTCGTACACCGTGCCGGCGGACGCGGCGGGGGCGATGCCGATCGTGGCCGCCGCGGCGAGTGCGGTGGCCGCCAGGACCTGGACGGGACGGGGGAAGGTCATGGGACTCCTGTCCGGAGAAAGGTGGGGGGACGGGTCAGTCGAGGCTGAAGCAGCTGCGGAGCAGGAATCCCCACTTGCTCATGCCGTGCCAGAAGACGTCGGCCGAGTAGTGGTCGGCGGTGATGTAGCGCACGCCGATGTAGTTGCCCTTCACGAGCGTGTCGATCGGGTCCGAGTGCCCCTGGCCGGGCGTGTAGTTGCCGAACAGCGTGGCGGTCTCGCACGTGATGTGCGCCGGCCGGGTGGGCACCCACGGGTCGGAGAGCGTGCCGCTTCCACTCTGCGCGCTCGCTTGCGCGGGGCCGGCACCCAGCCCCGTGGCAGCGAGCACCAGTGCGGCCACGGCCAGAGCGTGACGGGGGATGAGCCGCATCATGCGTTCCTTTCCGGCCGGGAAGTCACCGGCCGCGAAAAGAAGTACCAAACCCTTGCGGCGAAAAGGAAGACCTCCGGTGTCCCTCGCCCGAACGGCTGCCGATCCTTTTCCCCACGGCGCTTTTCTTCGCGGGGAAGGAAAACTCAGTCCCCGACGAACGTCACCGTCTCCGCCAGCGGCGCCCGCCCCGTGCGGCCGAGGTCCACGCCGGTGTCCTCGTGGCCGATGGACATCCCGCAGAACAACACCAGGTCTTGCGGCGGCGACACGATCTCGGCGACCGTGCGGGGGAACTTCGCCCACGCCATCTGGGGGCAGCTGTGCAGCCCTTCGGCTCGCAGCAGGAGCATCACGGTCTGCAGGAACATCCCCGCGTCGGACCACTGCGGCCGGCCCATGGCGCGGTCGAGGTAGCAGAAGAGGGCGGCCGGGGCACCGAAACAGGCCCAGTTGCCGGCGGCGGCGCGCTGGGTCGCCTCGACGTCCTCGCGCGAGATGCCGAGCGCGCCGTACCGCTGCCGGCCGAAGTCGGCCCGACGCTCGGCATACGGCGACTTCAGCGTGGCCGGGTACTGCTCGTACTCGGCCACGTCCCACGGATCACCGTCCGCGAGCCGCCCGCCGGCCCGCTTCTTCAGCTCGGCCAACGGTGCCCCGGTCACCACGTACACCCGCCACGGCTGCAGGTTCGACCCGGACGGCGCCCACGCGGCCGCCGCCAGGACCCGCTCGAGCACCCCGGGTGCCACCGGCTCGTCCGTGAACCCCCGCACCGCGCGCCGGCTGGTGACCGCCTCGTAGACGTCCATGGTCCACCCTTCCTTATCGTTTCTGATGAGATAGTATCATTCAATACTATCTTGGCGTGGGAGGGTGCTTGCAGGGAGTTACGGGTCTACAAAGGATGGTGTTCGCGCATGTTGTTGCGGCTGGGTGTGGCGCGTTGCCATGGGTGCGTCAATGGCGTCCACTGTGGCCGGTCGTGGATTTTCGCAACCGGATGTTTACGCGCTGCCACATGGGTCAACCCGCTCCCTATGGCCTCGGCGGCAGGGCCCGGTTGCCGAGCCCCAGGTCTCGCCGGTTGAGTAGGACAGCCGGCGGGACCGCGTATAGCTTCGTGCTGCCCCGAGAAGTCTCCGGATCGCTCTTTCGGGCGGCCGTTCGGGTTCGACTGGGGGGAGTCTCAGCGAACGCGCGTCTTCGTCTTGCGCCGCCTTCGCGCCGCGAGGGCGGCCAGCAACCGCGCCACCCCTCGCCTCCGTGCGACGAACACCACCTTCTCGGCCTCGACGGGTGCGCGCTCTACTCTGTCCACATGGTGGAACCGCTCAAGACCCGTGCGGAACGCTTCGGGGTCGCCTCCCACATCGGGATGCCAGGTGCGGACGAACTGCCGAAACTCCGCCTTTTCCTCGGCCGACCAGGTGCTCCTCGGTTTGCCGGGCAGGTCCCACCTCCGTCGGGTCGTCCCAGCATATGGCCGCCCGGCAACTCGGACGGTTGAGCGGGGGAAGCTCTGGGTACCTGCACTGCGCTCTATCATCGCCCGACAGGGGAGGGGCCCAGCATGACGGAGGACTCGCGGCCACCCGGCGCCGCCACGGCCGTGTTCAACGGTCCGGACACCACGGAGGCCGCCCGGGTCACTCTGCGGGCCATGCTGGCCCACACCCCGGCCCCCCTCGTCGGCGACGCCGTGCAGCTCATGGACGAACTCCTCACCGACGCCACCCGCGACGGCGCCACCTTCCGCGCCCTGCGCCTCGGCCTGGTCGCCCACCCGCCCCGCCTCCGCATCGACGTCGAACGCGACGAACCCGACGAACCCGCGGCCACCGCCATGTCCCCCGAGCGCGCCGAGGGCCGCTTCCTGCTGGAGGAACTCGCGTCGACCTGGTGGTCGCACACACTGGGCTCGATCTCGGTGACGAGGGCGGAACTCGCCCTGCCGCCGGCTCGCTGATCAGCGAGCCCGTTCCACCCGCCGCTCGTCCCACACCGGTTCAGGGGTTTCGCGCACCACGCCGTCCGAGCCGAAGACCAGGTAGCGGTCGAAGGTGCGCGCGAACCAGCGGTCGTGGGTGACCGCCAGCACCGTGCCCTCGTAGGCTTCCAGGCCGGCTTGCAGGGCTTCGGCGGATTCGAGGTCGAGGTTGTCCGTGGGCTCGTCCAGGAGCAGGGCGGTGGCGCCGCCGAGTTCGAGGAGCAGGATCTGGAAGCGGGCCTGCTGGCCGCCGGACAGGCGGTCGAAGGCCTGGTCGCCCTGGCGTTCGAGTTCGTAGCGCCGCAGCACGGCCATGGCGCCGCCGCGGTCCTTGGCGTGGGTGGTCCACAGGATGTCGACCAGGGTGTGGCCCGTGAGCTCAGGGTGGGCGTGCGTCTGGGCGAAGTGGCCCGGCACCACGCGCGCGCCGAGCTTCCACAGCCCGGTGTGGGCGACGTCGCCGCCGGCGAGCAGGCGCAGGAAGTGCGACTTGCCGGAGCCGTTGGAGCCGAGCACGGCCACGCGTTCGCCGAAGAAGACCTCCAGCGAGAACGGTTTCATCAGCCCCGTGAGCTCCAGGTTCTCGCACGTCACGGCGCGCAGACCGGTGCGACCGCCGCGCAGGCGCATGCGAATGTCCTGGCGCCGCGGTGGTTCCGGTGGCGGGCCGGCCTCCTCGAACTTGCGCAGCCGGGTCTTCGCGGCCTTGTATCGTGACGCCATCTCGTCGCTGCGGGACGCGTACTGCTGCATGTCGAGCACCAGCTTCTTCAGCTGCGCGTACTTCTCGCTCCAGCGCCGCTGCAGTTCCTCGTAGCGGGCGAACCGGTCCTCGCGCGCTTCGTGGTAGGTGGCGAACCCGCCGCCGTGCACCCACGCGTCGCTGCCGGCCGGGCCGGGTTCGATGCTCACGATCTTCTGCGCCGCCCGCGCGAGCAGCTCCCGGTCGTGCGAAACGAACAGCACCGTCTTGCGCGTTTCCGCCAGCCGCGCCTCGAGCCAGCGTTTGCCGGGCACGTCGAGGTAGTTGTCCGGCTCGTCGAGCAGCAGCACCTCGTCCGGGCCGCGCAGCAGCGCCTCCAGCACGAGCCGCTTCTGCTCACCACCGCTCAATGTGCGCACGAGCCGCCACTGCGCCTTCTCGTACGGCACCCCGAGCGCGGCCGTCGTGCACACGTCCCACGTCGTCTCCGACTCGTAGCCGCGCACCTCCGCCCAGTCGCTCAGCGCTTGCGCGTACTTCATCTGCGCGGCCTCGTCGTCGACGGTCAGCAACCGCTCCTCGGCCGCGTCCACGGCCGCCGCCGCGGTGCGGATCCGCTCGGGCGACACCGACACGAGCAGGTCGCGCACCGTGCGCTCGTCGCGGACCGAGCCCACGAACTGCCCCATCACGCCGAGCCCGCCCGACACCGTCACCGTGCCGCCGTGCGGCTTCAGCTCACGAGAGAGCAGCCGCAGCAACGTCGTCTTCCCGGCGCCGTTGGGCCCGACCAGCGCGACGACCGCGCCGTCGCCGACCCGGAACGACACATCACCGAGCAGCGGGCGCCCGTCGGGCAGCGAGTAGTCGAGGTGCGCGACCTCCAGGTGACCCATGAGCGCGGAGTCTACCGGCGGCCCCTGCGGACACCGCCCGATTTACCGGGCGGTGACCGCAGTCCGAAGTGGACGGGTTCACGCCTTCCGCTGCATCTCGCTGCGCGCCGGGTTGCCCTGCTCCGCCGCCTTCGGGTCCTTCTCGCCGGCCTTCGCGCGCACGCCGGCCTCGACGCGCTTCCCGAGGTCCTTGTCCACGTTCTGCCAATATTCGAACGCCCGCTGGAGAACCGGCTCACTCACACCGTTCAGCAGGTGTCCGACGATGTTGGAAACCAGACGTTCGCGCGCCGCGTCGTCGAGGACCTCGCGCACCATCGTGCCCGCCTGGCCCCAGTCGTCGTCTTCGGCGTGGTCGACGTAGGCCGAGCGCGTGATCTCGCCGTCCGCGTGCCAGCCGGCCGGGGTGCCGTAGTGCTCGACGTCCGCACGTGGGCCACCCTTCGAGTTCGGCGCGTACACCGGGTCGGACACCTCGGTGTAGCGCATCGCGCCGTCCTTGCTGTAGCTGTGCACCGGCGACTTCGACGCGTTCACCGGCAGCTGCTTGTAGTTCGCGCCGATGCGGTGGCGGTGCGCGTCGGCGTAGGCGAACATCCGGCCCAGCAGCATCCGGTCCGGGCTCGGCCCCACACCGGGCACGAGGTTGTTGGGCTCGAACGCCGCCTGCTCGATCTGGGCGTGGTGGTCGGTGGGGTTGCGGTCGAGTGTCATGCGCCCGACCTCGATCAGCGGGTAGTCGCCGTGCGGCCACACCTTTGTGAGGTCGAACGGGTTGAACCGGTAGCCGGCGGCGTCGCCGAACGGCATCACCTGCACCGACAACGTCCAGCTCGGGTGGTCGCCGCGCGCGATGGCCTCGAACAGGTCGCGCGTGTGGTAGTCGGTGTCGGCCGACGCCATCTGGTCGGCTTCGTCCTGCGTGAAGAACTCGACACCCTGATCGGTTTTGAAGTGGTACTTCACCCAGAACCGTTCGCCCTGTGCGTTCACCCACAGATAGGTGTGCGAACTGTACCCGTTCATGTGCCGCCACGTGCGCGGAATGCCACGATCTCCCATCAGCCACGTCACCTGGTGCGCCGACTCGGGGGAGAGGGTCCAGAAGTCCCACTGCATGTCGTGGTCGCGCAGGTTGTTGTCGGCGCGGCGCTTCTGGGAGCGGATGAAATGTTGGAACTTCAACGGGTCTTTCACGAAGAACACCGGCGTGTTGTTGCCGACCATGTCGTACACGCCTTCGCTCGTGTAGAACTTCAGCGCGAATCCGCGGGGGTCGCGCCACGTGTCGGGGCTGCCGCGCTCACCGGCCACGGTCGAGAACCGCGCCACCATCTCGGTCTTCGTGCCCGGCTGGAACACCGCGGCCTTCGTGTACCGGCTCACGTCGGCCGTCACCTCGAACCGGCCGAACGCGCCGCTGCCCTTCGCGTGCGGCTGGCGTTCCGGCACGCGTTCCCGGTTGAACTGCGCCATCTGCTCGATGAGGTAGTGGTCCTGCAGCAGGATCGGACCACCGGGCCCCACGGTCAGCGAATGTTCGTCGCTCTCCACCGGGATTCCGGCGTCGTCGGTCGTCCGCTCCGTCTGGGTCATTGCGCCCTCGCCTCCTGCTGGGATTCGGATCGGTGAGTCATGGACAGATGACGGGTACCCGACGATCAGCCGCTCACACGGGGAATTTCACTCGCGACCCAACAGGGTGTCGGCGACGTGCTGGAGGTGGCGGCGCATGTGTTCGCCGGCGCTCACCGGATCCCGGTCGCGCAGCGCTTCGACGATCAACGTGTGTTCGTCGTGGTAACACGTCCGCAGCTCGGGCGTGGACGTGCGCCGCTTGAGGCTGCCCCACACCGGCAGCGAGCGCGCGGTGTTCATCACGTCGAACATGTTCATCAGCAACCCGTTGTGCGCGGCCGCGGCGATCGCGCGGTGCAGCGCGGCGTCCGCGCGCTCGAACCCCTCGAAGTCCCCGGCCGTCCCGCCGGCGCCGAGCGCGACGGCGATGCGGTCGAGGTCGGCCTGCGTGGCCACCCGCGCGGCCAGCGTCGCCACCTGCGGTTCGAGCAGTTGCCGCACCTGCATGATCTCCGCCGGACTGGTGTCGGCGGGGGCCGGCTGAACGTGCTGCGCCGCGACGTCGGTGAGGAATGTCCCGCGCCCGACGTGGCGGATCACGAGCCCGTCGCGTTCCAGTGCGTCGAGCGCACGCCGCACGGCACTGCGCGGCGCGGAAAGCCGCTGCACGAGGTCGCGTTCGGTGGGCAGCTTCGCGCCAGGGCCGAGGCTGCCGTCTGCCGCGCCTTCGTCGAGCAGCGCGCGCAGGGCGTGTTCCACCGTGGTCATGGCCGTACTCTACCGGACGCCTTGAGACCAATCGAGACCAATGAACCACTTGCCCACCAGGCTATCGACAACATCCGCTTCGACGCGTACGGTCAAACGCGTCCAGATTGGTTCACATTGGTTCAGATTGGTCTCGCATGAAGCTGGTGACCTTCTCCGCTGGGGACTCCACTGGGGACGCCGAGCGCGTCGGGATCGTGACCGGCACCGACGAGGTCCGCGACGTCACCGATCTCGTGCCGGGCGGAACGCTCCTCGATGCCGTCGAACGCTGGGACGAGGTCGGGACCATCCTCACCGACCAGGTCGCGGACCGCACGCCGGTACCCTTCGCCGACGTGCGGCTCCGCGCGCCGTTCCCCACCCCGCGGCGCAACATCTTCTGCGTCGGCAAGAACTACCGCGACCACGCCGCCGAGTTCGGCCGCAGCGGCTACGACAGCCCGGACCGCTCGGAGGACCTGCCCACCCGGCCGATCCTGTTCACCAAGGCCACCACGGCCGTGGTCGGCCCCGGCGACGACATCGACCCGCACACCGGCCTCACGGCCGAGCTCGACTACGAGGGCGAGCTCGCCGTGATCATCGGCCGCGGCGGCCGGCGCATCACCCGGGAAAACGCTTTCGCGCACGTCTGGGGTTACACGATCCTCGACGACGTGACCGCCCGCGACCTGCAGCGCGACCACAAGCAGTGGCTGCTCGGCAAGTCGCTCGACACGCACTGCCCCATGGGCCCCTACGCCGTGACCGCCGACGAGGTCCCCGACGTCACCACGCTGGAGCTCGAAACCACCGTGAACGGCGAACGCCGCCAGCACGCCGTGGTGAACGACCTCATCTTCGACATCCCGGAGCTGATCGCCACCCTCTCGGCCGGCACCACCCTGCTGCCCGGCGACGTGATCGCCACCGGCACCCCCGCCGGCGTCGGCATCGGCTTCGACCCGCCGAAGTTCCTGGTGAGCGGCGACGTCGTCGAGGTGTCCATCACCGGTCTCGGCGTGCTGCGCAACCGCGTCGCCTGACCTGAAACCGCCCCCGGAAGGAGCGCGTGTGAAGATCAACGGAACCGACCTCGCCGTGGAGGTCGACGGCACCGGACCCGCCGTGCTGCTGGTGCACGGCCTCGGCGGCACCGGCAACTTCTACCAGATCCAGGCCGACGCGCTGGCGTCGAGCCACCAGGTGATCCGTGTCGACTCAGCGGGCGCGGGCCGCTCCGGCCTGCGCGACGGCATCGGCATCGAGTCGCACGCCGACGATCTCGCCGCGGTCCTCGACCGGCTCGGCGTCGCCTCCGCGGCCGTGGTCGGGCACTCGATGGGCACGCTCGTCGCCCGTGCTTTCGCGACCCGGCACCGCGCGAAGGTCACCGCGCTGGCGCTGCTCGGCGCCGTCGCGGAGCCGCCCGAGGCCGGGCGCAAGGCCCAGCACGACCGCGCGGCCCTGCTCCGCGCGGAAGGGACCGCGGCCGTCGCGCCGGGCGTGGTCGCGAACGCGCTGTCCGAGGCCACCCGCCGCGACAAGCCCGAGGTCGCCGCGTTCGTGCGCGAGCTCGTGATGCGCCAGGACCCCGAGGGCTACGCCCGCAACTGCGAAGCACTGGCCGCCGCGACCGACCCCGGGCCCGTCGACCCAGCGCTGCCGCTGCTGCTGATCACCGGCGCCGACGACAAGGTCGGGCCGCCCGCGGTGAGCGAGGCCCTGGCCGCCGCCCACGGTGGCGCGAACGTGGAGGTGCTGCCCGGAGTCGGGCACTGGACCGCGCTGGAAGCGGCCGCCGACGTCACCTCGATGCTGCTGAAGTTCCTGTAACCACACCACTTTCACGCCTCAACGACGAGGAGGAACCACCGTGGGGATCACCGCGGACAAGACCCTGTTCCGTGACGTGTCCATTCTGGACTCCACGGGCGCGCTGCCCTACCGCGGCGACGTGCTCGTGGACCACGACCGCATCACCGCCGTCGGCACCGTCGACCCGGGCGCAGCCGAGGGCTCGCGCGTGGTCGAGGGCCGCGGCCGCACGCTGATGTCCGGCCTGTGCGACGCCCACACCCACTTCACCTGGAACAACAGCGCCGACCTCGACGGGCTGGCCGCCCTGCCGGTGGAGGAGCACCTGCTGTTCGCCGTGGAGTCGGCAAAGTCCTATGTGGACTCCGGCTACACGATGTGCCTGGGCGCCGCCTCGGCGAAGGACCGGCTCGACGTGGTGTGCCGCGACGCGATCAACGCCGGCCGCATCCCCGGCCCGCGGTACCTCGCCAACGGCCCGGAGATCGCCGTGACGGGCGGCGAGCTCGTGAAGGGCATCACCTGGTTCGCCGACGGGCCCGACGAGATGCGCAAGGCCGTGCGGCGGCTCGTCGAGATCGGGGTCGACCAGATCAAGCTCTCGATGACCGGTGAGGAGATCACCGGCACGCAGCGCGCCGAGGACACCTACATGTCCGACGAGGAGGTGGCGATGGCCGTCACCGAGGCGCACCGGCGGGGCAAGCGGGTGCGTGCCCACGCGCGCAGCGCCGAGAGCGTGAAGATGTGCGTGCGCCACGGCGTCGACATCGTCTACCACGCGAGCTTCACCGACGAAGAGGGCATGGACCTGCTGGAGCAGGCCAAGGACTGGATCTTCGTGGCGCCCGGCGTCAACTGGCTCATCGCGACGCTGTACGAGGCCGCGGACTTCGGCTTCCCGCAGGAAGCGGCCGAGGCCGTCGGCTACAAGCGCGAGCTCGAGATGGCGACGGCCGCGATGATCGAAATGCACCGCCGCGGTATCCGCGTGCTGCCCGGCGGTGACTACGGCTTCGCCTGGACCCCGCACGGCACGTACGCGCGGGATCTGCAGCACTTCGTCGAGCGCTTCGGGTTCACTCCCATGGAGGCGATCCTCGCCGCGACCGCGCAGGGCGGGGAGATCATGCTGCGCCCGGACGAGCTGGGCAAGGTCCAGCCCGGTTACCTCGCCGACCTCCTGCTCGTGGACGGCGATCCGCTCGCCGACATCACCGTGTTGCAGGACAAGGGAAAACTGCACGGGATCATGAAGGACGGCCGGTTCCACAACGACCCCCAGGAATCCGAGGGCCCGGCCTGATCCGATCCGCGGCACGAGGCCGGCAGCGGTGACGGCGCCCGTGCCCGCGTCGCACCGGCTGTCCACAGCGGACTCACGCGGTCGCGGTCAGCTCCGGGTACAGCGCCTCGACCGGCCCCGACAGCTGTGCCTTGATGTCCCGGGACGTCTGATCCGCGAGCACCTCCAGCGCACCACTCTCCAGGCCGTCGTAAATGGCCGCCACGATGTCGCGTGGGTCTTCCTTCTCCACGTCCAGCGCCTTGGTCATCGGAGTGTCCGTGTAACCGAGGTGTGCGCCCAGCACCTGCGTCTTCTGGCCGGCGAGGTCGACGCGCAGCGAGTTGGTGATCTGCCACAGCGCGGCCTTGCTCGACGAGTACGCGCCCGGCTTGGCCAGCCAGCTCAGCGCCGAGTGGATGTCGACCAGCGCCCCGCCGCCGTGGGCCGCCAGGACCGGCGCGAACGCCTGCGCGACGGCGAGCGGGCCGAAGACGTTGGTCTCGTACAGCGCGCGAACCTCGGACAACGGTGCCGTCAGCAGGCTGTGCCGCCCGCTGATGCCCGCGTTGTTGATCACCACGGTCGTGTCGGCGGCGGCCTCGGCCGCGGCGGCGACCGACGTTTCGTCGGTGACGTCGAGGGCGAGCGGAACCACGCGCTCGTCGTTCCACTCCCGCGGGGAGCGTGCCGTGGCGTACACGCGCCGCGCCCCGCGTTCGAGGGCCTGGCGAACGAACTCGATGCCGAGCCCGCCGTTGGCCCCGGTGACCAGCACGACCGCATCCCGTAGTTCTGTCATGTCTTCCTCCTTGCTTGGTAATTCCAAGCTAGCAAGCTGACTCCGGTTTGCCAAGTGTGACGTAGGATGGCGTCATGAAGGCCATGGCGATCCCGACCAACACCCGCTGCTCGATCGCACGCAGCCTGGAGGTGCTCGGGCTGAAGTGGAGCTTGCTGATCGTGCGCGAGGCGTTCCGCGGGCGCACGCGCTTCGCCGAGTTCCAGAAGATCGGCGTGCCGACGGATCTGCTCGCCTCGCGCCTCGAAACCCTGGTGGAAGCCGGCATCCTCGCGCGCCGGCCGTACCAGGAGCCGGGGCAGCGGGCGCGGGTCGAGTACGTGCTGACCTCCGTCGGCGAGGACCTCCTGCCGGTGCTCGCCGCGCTCGCGGAGTGGGGTGACGAGCATCTCCCCACCGGCTACGGCCCCGCGACGATCTACGTCGACACCACCGACGAGCGGCCCGTGCACCTCGCCTTCGTCGACGAGGAGGGCCGCGTGGTCGACCCGGCGAAGGTCGCCTACCGGCCCGGGCCGGGCGCGGTGGAGGACTGAGCGGTCAGGTGCGGTCGGCGAGCACGTCGTCCGCGTCGGTGCTCAGCGCCAGGTCGCGCTGAGCGGTGAGTGCTTCGAGCCGTTGCCGCCACGCGGTGGTGATGGTTTCGTAGGCCGTGGCGCCGAAGACGAGCCGGCGCGGCGCGGGTGTGGTGCTCGCCGAGGCGGTGATCGCGCGGGCGACCTTCGCCGGGTCGCCCGCCACGGCGTGGCGCAGGGTGTCCGCGTCCAGTCCGCCCGCGAGCGCGCTGCGCACCTGCCCCACCACGCCGTCGGCATAGGCGGGCAGGGGGTCGGCCCTGGTTGATGTTGGCGTTGAACGCGGTGCGCGTGCCGCCCGGCGCGATGAGCGTGACCTCGATGCCGAACGCCGCCAGCTCGACCGCTGCCGACTCGAAGAAGCCTTCGACGCCGGACTTCGACGCGTTGTACACGCTCATGCCCGGATCCGGCACCTGGCCCCCCCCGAGCTGGACATCTGGATGATCCGTCCGCCGCCCTGCGCGCGCAGCCACGGCGTGACGGCGCGGGTGAGGTGGATCGGTCCGAGCAGGTTCACGGCGAGCTGGCGGTTCAGCAGCTCGTCCGAGACCTCTTCGGCGGCCCCGAGAACACCGAAGCCGGCGCTGGAAAAGACGACATCGACGCGGCCTCGGCCGAAGGCCGCCTCGACGGTCGCGCGGATCGCGACCGGGTCGGTGACGTCGAGCTCCGCGGTCCAGAGGCGATCACCGTGCTGCTGCGCGAGTTCCTTCAGGGCAGGGCTCAGGCTGCGGCTCGTGGCGGCGACGCGATGGCCGTCGGCGAGCAGCTGCCTGGCGACTTCGAGGCCGAAACCGGAAGCGGCGCCGGTGATGAACCAGGTGTGTGCGGGCACGGCGAATCCTCTCGGGGTGGACGTGCGCACTTCGCCGCCGGGTTCGGTGGGGTTTCGCGGGGTCCGGGGCCGCCGCTGGCGCGCGGCGGCCCCGGACTCCTCAGGCGGGGTTGTCGCCGTGGGTGAGGGTTTCCCAGGAGACGAACAGGTTGTTGCTGCCCTGCGGGCGGTGGCTCGTGGTGTAGTTCTGGGTGTTGGTCATGGCGATGCCGAGGCGGTTGTGCAGCGCGTTGTAGCCGACCTCGGTCACGGGGCCGAGGCCGCGCTTGACCGTGCCGCCGCAGAGCCACGACGGGGGCGCGGTGAGCTCGTACTTGGTCTGGAAGCCCAGCGCCTGGCGCAGCCGTTCGCCGATGTCGGTGCCGTAGAGGTCCTGGCCCTGGATGCGGGAGGTCTCGGCGACCTCCGCGATGGCGGCGATGCCGTACCCGGTGTGCACGAAGTCGCGGCAGGTTTCCTGGGTGAGGCCGTCGACGAAGGTCGACTGGCCCTGCCAGTAGCCGACGATCTGGTCGCGGGTGTTGAGGCCGCTGCCGGGCACGGTCCTGGGCAGGGCGCCGTCGGAGCCGAGGTAGATGAACGCGGGCACGCGGTTGCGGTAAATCGACATGCCGCGGTCGTAGACGGTCTTGTCCTCGAGGAACACGCCGATGCCCACGATCGCCTCGGCGATGCTGAGCTCCCAGTTGCCGGTGCGCCCGTCGCTGCCCTGGATCTCGTTGTAGTAGACGTTGCGCAGCATGGTGGCGAAGCGCCCGGAGTTCGGCCAGGTGCCGTAGGTGTACTTGATGATCTCCGCGGCACGCGGCCACGTCGAGGCCGACCACGCGGTCTGCAGGTGCGCGTTGTCGCTCGTGTGGTCTTTGATGGTGGCCGACCACGCGTCCATGATCTGGATGGCCTTGGTGGCATGGCGCGCGTCGCGGGTCACGTACCAGGCCAGGGACTGCGTGTACGCGGCGATCGCGTCTTCGCGCTCGTCGGTGCAGCCGTTGTTGGGCATCGAGCTGGGCCCGCAGTCGACGACGGCGCGCGGGTGCGGCGTGTACGAGAGCGACGCGTACTTCGAGCCCATCATCGAGTCGTACGCCTGTTTTTGCGGCTGGGTACCGGCCTGCACGCGCTGGCGCATGGTGTCGAGCTGTGCCCGGCTGACGAGCACGCCGGGATGGGTGAAGGTGGCGGGCGCGGCGGGCTGAGCGGCCGGGGCGGTTTGCGCGGGCCGGTCCGGCTGGGCGGATGCGGTGCCGCCGGTGGCGATCACCACGGCGGTGGCGGCCGCCAGGCCACGGAGAAACTTGCGGTGCATGGGCTGCCCTTCGTCCACGACAGTGAGAACGGATGTGTGGTGGCGGCGGCGCAGGCTGGCGGACCGTGCGTGGGGAACGAATCTACGTCACGCCAACTGGTCTGGTCCACTGTGAGTTCCACTGACGGGGACGGGTTTCGGTCAGAGCGTGGGGTAGTCCGTGTAGCCCTCCGCACCCCCGCCGTAGAACGTGGCCGGATCCGGGGCGTTCAGCGCGGCACCCGTGCGCAACCGAGTCACCACATCCGGGTTCGCCAACGCCATCCGTCCCACCGTCACCAAGTCCGGGAGGCCGCTCTCGACATCAGCGGCGCGCTCGGCGATCGACGCACCCGGGCGCGTCAGCAGCAGCGGCCCCGGCCAGGTGGCGCGCAGGTCGGCCATCAGGGTGTCGTCGCCGTGGTGGGTGAGGTGGAGGAAGGCGAGGTCGAGGCGGGCGAGGGCGCGGAGGAGATGGGTGTAGGTCGCCGGGCCGTCGGGACCCTCGTCGATGCCGAAGCCGCGCAGGCCGGGGGAGAGGCGCACGGCCGTGCGGTCCGCGCCGATCTCCGCGGCGACGGCCTCGGTCACCTCGATCGCGAACCGGGTGCGGCCGGTGATGGAACCACCATCATCGGCGACAGTGCCAGCCGGTGGCGCAAGTGCAGGCGGCCGATGTCCAGGGGACTCCAGAGCATGCGCGGTCCTCTCCAGGGCGACTGTCTGTACTGGATCGTACAGAATGAACTGTACGGTTCGGTACAGTCGATGGGTGGACTCTTCGTCCATGCTGGAGGTAATGTCCACGCCCATGGATGGGAGGACGACCCGCTGGGCACCGGTGTGCGAGGCGATCGTGCGCCTGCTTTCGCCGCACGCGGAGGTGGTGCTGCACGACCCGCGCTCGGACCGGGTGCTCGGCATCTGGAACGCGTTCTCCGGGCGCGAACCCGGGGACCCGTCGCTGCTCGGCGAGCTCGACGGCCTGCGCGCCGCGGGCAAGGACGTCTACGGCCCGTACCCGAAGTCCCTGCCCGACGGGCGGCGGCTCTCGAGCGTGAGCGCGGTGGTGAGAGACGAACACGGCAACGCCGAGGTGGTGTTGTGCGTGAACGTCGACCGCACCGCGTTCGACCAGGCCGCGCAGCTGCTGTCCGGCTTCGCCGCGCCCGTGACCGGGCAGCCGCAGGCGCTGTTCGAACGCGACTGGACCGAGACGCTCAACGACGTGGTGGGCGAGTTCGTCCGCGATCACGCCACCCCGGTCGAGGTGTTGACCCGCGAACAACGTCTGGTGCTGCTCTCCCGGCTCGACGCCGCCGGCGTGTTCGCGCAGCGACGTTCCGTGCCCGTGGTCGCACGGGCGCTGCGCATTTCGCGCTCAGCCACCTACCAACTGCTCGCCGAACTGCGCAAGGAGCCCGATGCCGACGCTTCCTGATTTCCGGCTGGAGACGTACTTCTCCCGTTGGGAGTTCACCGCCCGCCACCACCTCACGGCGTCCGACGTGCAGACCATGACCGTCGCCGAACTGCTGGCGCTGGCCGACGACGACGGCCGCGAACGCTGGGAGAGCCTCGCGCTCGGCTACACCGAGACCTACGGCCTGCCCGCGCTTCGCGAGGAGATCGCCGCGACCTACACCGACGTCGCCCCCGAGCACGTGCTCTGCTTCGCCGGCGCGGAAGAGGGCCTCTACCTGGCGATGCGAACCCGGCGACCACGCCGTGGTGATCACGCCCGACTACCAGGCGGCCGAGACGATCCCGCTGTCGATCTGCGAGGTGACCGGCGTCGCGCTGCGGCCCGAGGACGGCTGGGCCCTCGACGTCGACGAGATCGAGCGGCAGCTGCGGCCCACCACCCGCCTGGTGTCGGTGAACTTCCCGAACAACCCGACCGGCGCCGTCCCGGACCTCGGCACCTGGACGCGCCTCGTGCGCTTGTGCGAAGAGCGCGGCGTGCTGCTGTTCAGTGACGAGGTCTACCGCGGCCTCGAGCTCGACCCGTCGGCGACGCTGCCGCAGGCCGCCGACCTGTCCGCCTCGGCGCTCTCGCTCAACGTGATGTCCAAGGCCTACGGGCTGCCGGGGCTGCGCGTCGGCTGGATCGCCTGCCGTGACCCGGAAATCCTGAGCCGGCTCGAACGCGCCAAGCACTACACGTCGATCTGCAACTCCGCCCCGAGCGAGGTCCTCGCGCTGATCGGCCTGCGCGCACGCGACGCGATCCTGGCGCGCAACCGCGCGGTGATCGCCGAGAACGTGCCGAAGTTCAGCGCGTTTTTCGGAAACCACCAAGAGCTGTTCGATTGGCAACCTCCGCAAGGTGGTTGTGTGTGCTTCCCGCGTTACCTCGGCGCCGACGGCGTCGAGAAGATGTGCACCGAGTTGGTCGAGCACCACGGCGTGCTGCTCCTACCGGCGAGCATCTACCGATCCGAGCTCACCACCACACCCGGCGACCGGTTCCGCGTCGGTGTGGGCCGGCGTGATCCGGATGAGGGGCTGGCCGCGTGGGCGGAGTTCCTGGCGGCACGGCGATGACCCTCGAAGTGGTGGGGCTGCCCGAGATCGAGGCCGTGGCCGGGCGCGGTTTGGTGTTCGACGCCGTGCGCGGCGCGTTGATCGCCCACGACGAAGGGCGCGCGCAGATGCCCGCGCCGATCGCGATGTGGTTCCCCGACGCCGAAGGTGACTGCCACGTGAAGGCCGGTTACCTCGACGGCGCCACGCACTTCGGGGTGAAGGTGGCGTCGGGCTTCTACCGCAACGCCGAGCGCGGCCTCCCGTCCAACAGCGGCCTCATGATGGTGTTCGACGCGGCGACCGGCGTGCCCGCCGCGGTGCTGGCGGACGAGGGCTGGCTCACCGCCTGGCGCACGGCCGCCGCCGGCGCGCTCGCGACCCACGCGCTCACCCCGCCGGACGTCGACGAGGTGGCCGTGTTCGGCACGGGACTCCAGGCGCGGCTGCAGGTCGAATGGCTCGCCGACCTCCGGCCGCTGACCCGGGTGCGCGTGTGCGGCCGGCGGCCCGAGGCGGTGCGGAAGCTGTGCGCCGAACTGGGCGACGCCGGGCTGACCGCGGTACCGGCGACGGACGCCGAAGCGGCGGCCACGGCGTGCGTGATCACCGCGACGGCGTCGACGAGCCCGGTGGCGCCCGCGGAGTCGTTCGCGGCGCTGCACGTGACCGGCATCGGCACGGACCTGCCCGGCAAGGCGGAGCTGCCCGCCGGCTTGTTCGCCCGCGCCACCACGATCGCGACCGACGACCACGCCCAGTGCCTCGCCCACGGCGACTTCGGCAACGCCGTTCGCGCCGGCACGGTGACCGCCGACGCGGACGTCTCCGTCGGCCTGGTTCTGCGCGACGGCGTGGCGAGGCGTGGGGGGATGACCATTGCGGATCTGACCGGTGTCGGGGTGGCTGATGCTGCGGTGGCGACGGCGGTGTTCAAGCAGCTGGGGTGAGCCAGGCCCCGCCGTGTGGCGGGCCGGGTACGGCGGGTTCGCGACGTCTGGCGGGTGAACGCGGGCGCGGGAGCCGGGAGGATGGAAGAACCCCGCACTCCTGGAGGCCTTGATGGACTACGCGTTCGATCCCGAGATCGCCGCCGCGCTCCCCATGATCCCCGACACCGGCGACCTGAAGGACCTGGTCACGGCGCGGCGCAAGATGAAGGAGATGGTGGCCGGGCTGCTCGGCGACGTCGACGAGACCGGGGTGACCGTTCGCGACACCACCGTGCCCGGCCCCGAGGGCGCGCCCGACGTGGCTGTTCGGATCTACACACCGGACACCATCGCCTCGCCGGCGCTGCTGTTCAACGTGCACGGCGGCGGCTTCATCGTCGGCGACGTCGACACCGACCACCCGGCCGCGGTCGAGCTCGCGCGGGACCTCGGTGTCGTCGTGGTGTCGGTGGACTACCGGCTCGCCCCGGAGGCGCCCTACCCGGCCGGTCTCGAGGACTGTTACGCGGCGCTCGTGTGGTCGGCCAAACACGCCGACGAGCTCGGCGTCGACCCCGAGCGCGTGGTCATCCACGGCATCAGCGCGGGTGGCGGCCTGTGCGCCGCGCTCGCGCTGTTGGCCCGCGACCGCGGCGGGCCCGCCATCGCGTTCCAGTTCCTCGGCGTCCCGGAGGTCGACGACCGCCTGGGGACGCCCAGCATGCGTCGCTTCGACGACACTCCACTGTGGAATCTCCCCAAGGCCGAATTCAGCTGGGACTCCTACCTCGGCCCGGGCGTCCGCGGCACGGCCGACGTGCCCGTCTACGCTGCCCCCGCCCGTGCGACCGATCTCGCGGGCCTGCCGCCCGCGTACATCTCGGTGATGGAATTCGACCCCCTGCGCGACGAAGGCATCGCCTACGCGCAGGCCCTCCTGGCCGCCCACGTGCCGACCGAGCTGCACCTGTTCCCCGGTACGTTCCACGGCTCCGCGATGGTCCGCCACGCCACCGTCACACGCCGCGAGACCGCGGAGTCCCGCGCGGTGCTGGCGCGGGCGTTGGGCGTGGAGCTCGACTGAGGGTTTCACGACGGCGCGGCGCTCGGGTGGTTTGCCCGGGCGCCGCGTTTTGTTGTGAACACCGTCTAGTGGTTACCGATCACCACTCAGGTGCGGCGGGCCAGGCGATGCGCCAGAAGTGCGAGCCGGGCGCGGAACCGGCCGGCCGGGTCGTCCAGAGGCCAGCCGAGAGCGTCTTGCGCGTGGGCGAGGCGGGTCGCTACCGAGCTGTGGTGCCGGTGCAGCGCGACCGCCGCCTGGCGCAGGGATCCGGTGCGGCAGAAGGCTTCGAGTGCCTCCAGGTCGGCGGCGGCGAGGGCGGCCAAGGCACGGACGTCGGGCTGGACGCGCAGGTGCTCGGCCGGGATCTCGGCCAGCAGCGTGAGCGAGCCCAGGTTCTCGTGCACCACCAGGGGCTCCGTGGTCGGCACCGCGAACCGCTCGGCCAGCCGCGCCTGCAACCAGCTGCGGCGCGCCTCGAGCCCGGTGACAGCGTCGCCGACGCCCACCCGGACCGTGCCGGAGGCGGCCCGTTCGCGGGCGCGCGCGGAAAGTGCGTTTCTCAGCGACTCCACCACCGTCGCGGGGCCTTCGCGGGGTTGGAGCACCACCGCGGCAACCTCACCGACCACCGCGACCCGCGCACCCAGCGCCGTTCCGCCGCGGGCCATCAGTCCGACGGCCGCCGCGCCCGGGTCGCGGCCGTCGTCGGTGCCGACGGCGACCACGCGCACGGGGCGGGCCGCGTCGAGCCCGAGGAGGACGAGGGCGCGTGAGCGGTCCTCCTCCGCCGCGCGTTCGCCCAGCACCAGCTCGACCAGTGCCGGATCGGCCGGATCCGGGCGTGGTGCCCGCGGCGCGGGCCCGAGCAGGCGCGTGGCAATGGCGAATCGTTCCAGCACGAGGTCGTCGAGGGGGCCGGGGTCACCGTCGCGTTCGAGCCACACCTCGCCACCGGGGGCGCTCGCCACGAGCCTCGCGTCGCTTTCCGTCCCGGCGGCACGGGTGCCGTCGGGACGGAAGCGTACCACCGGCTCGGTCCCACGCCGCAGCCCGGCCACGCACTCCGCCAGCGCAGCGGTCGCGCGTACCAGATCGGCGATCGTGGCGCGCCGGGCCACGAGCTCGTCGAAGTACGCGATCACCCGCACCGCGGCCTCGGCGTCGGAGTCGACGGCCGAGAGGCGCAACAGCAGACCCTTCACGGAACCAGCCTAGCGCCGAGCCGGGGCCGCGGACAGGTGTCGCATGTGGACGTTCAGCGCAGCGGGTGCAGGTGGTCCCACGTGGGCACGTGCGGGGTGAACCGCAGCTTCAGCCCGGCCTCGGCGGGGGTGCGGTCGGCCTTGCGGGCGTTGCAGCTGCGGGCCGTGCCACCGCACGCGGCCACGGTGTTGAGCCAGCTGGTGCGTTCGCCGCCGCGCGAGGTCGGGACGATGTGGTCGACCGTGGTCGCGTGGCGGCCGCAGTAGGCGCAGGTGTAGCCGTCTCGCTGCAGCACACCGCGGCGGGACCAGCGGGGCGGGCCGGAATAACGCCACTTCATCACGACGTAGCGCAGCAGCCGCACGACCTTGGGCCGCGGGAAGACACCCAGGTCGGCGCCGTCGCTCTCGTGGACGACCGCGACGTGCCGCACGAGCATCCGGATCGCGTGGGGGACCGAAACGGTGTGCAGGGGCTCGTAGCCGGCGTTGAGGACCAGGACACCCATGGCGGCGGGCACCTCCTTTTCGATTTTCGCTCGGGTGGAGACCACGACCGGAGTCGAACCGGTTTGACCCGCTTTGCAGGCGGTTCCCTGGCCGTTCAGGCACGCGGTCGGAAAGGGACGGGAAATGTCACAAGAACATCACGGAGAACGAAAAAGCCGCCCTGATCGGTCTTCCCGACGGGCGGCTCCCAGCTGCGACGCACCGGGTGCGTCACGGCGTGGAGCCTGGTTCCTCGGCGGCGAACGGCAGGCGCCAAGCATCGCCCACGGTGCGCAAGCACCCCGGGCACAGCATGCGCTCTTCGCTGCCGGACATTTTCGTCGCTCCTTGATCAGTGTTGTTTTGATCAGTGGTGTTTGATCAGTGGTGTCTCGGTTGGTGCTGTACCACCACATCATGACCGACCTCGCGCAACGGCGTCAACGGTGATAATTCGCCCCGCGAACGACCTCACCGGACCCGGAAATGTTTCGCGGGGCCGTCCACGCGTCCACAGTGGACGGGACGGCCCCGCACCTCCCCGGCCGGCGGGTGTTGGCCCAACGCCGACGACCGGAGGGAACCTACTTGCAGCGCTTGCCGCCCTCGACCGACGGCCACCACGTGCCCAGGGGCGGCGGCGGTGTCTTGGTCCAGGTGATCTTCGCGCACTTGCCCTCGCTGCGGGCCTTCCGCGCGGTCACGACCAGCGCGGCGATCGCGACGCCGCAGGCGAGATTGCCCGGCGTCGGAATGTTCTTGCAGACGCGGATCGCCGGTGCGCCCTCGGCGATCAGCTTCGTGGTTCCCTTGCTGAACACCCAGCTGCACGCGAAGACCCCGCAGTCGAGATCCGTCACGGCCGGCGCGGCGGACGCCGGGGCCGGCGCGACGACCAGACTCGCGGCGAGCAACGGCGCGGCCACCAGGGCGACCCGGAGATTCCTCATGAAACGCCCCTTCCTGTTCGTGAATGTCCGAAATGGAGCATCTCGCGCGAAACCGGCGATGTCTTCCCTTGCGCGGTGCTTACGCCCGAAAAGGTGACCGTCCACAGTGGCAGGCCAGCCCGGGTCGCGACGACCGGCCCGGCCTCGAAGCGGCCCTGCGCGCGTCCGGCGCCTCGCGTAAGCCTCGGTGGCGTCGCGCTCCGGCGTGCGGGTGCGGCGCTGACCGGTCAAGCGAAAAATCGAGCCTGTTCGGGCGTGAACCCGGTGCCGGCCGCCCTGGTCGGTGAAGTGGTGCTCCACCAGCGGCTCGACGTGCTGTCGTGGGTGGTGATCGGGGTGATCGTGGCGGCGAACACGGTCGCGGCGTGTCGGGTGAAGGGCGTGGCGGCGGGCGCCGTACCGTCGTCGCAGGAGGTGGCGGATGGTGCGGATGTCGGACCGGGCGTGGCCGTCGACGGTGATCCCGAGCGACGCGCACGAACGCGCGCAGGCGACCGGTGTCCTGTTCCGGCGCATGGGCTGGGTGACGGAGACGCTGACGCGCGACGAGCGTGAGGACGTCGAGCGTCAGCTCGAGTTCTGGTACAGCTGCGGTTACTGCCCCGACGCGCTGCTGATCGCGCTCAGCACCCTGCCCGACGGCAGCCGCCAGCGCCCCCGCCAGTCCGGCGAACGCCCCGGCGGCTTCCTGCGTTCGCGGCTGCAGGGCTGGTTCGACGACACCGCGCAGGCCGCGATGACCCAGGTTCACGAGCCGCCGCGAAGGGGACAGTCGTTCGAGGCCTGGTTCGAGAACAACCGCCGCCAGGCCGCGGCCGACGGCACGGGCCGCAGGCGCCCGCGCATGACCGAGGCGGGGGAGCGGGCGCGCGACGAGGCGCGTGCGTTCGCGGCCTCGCGACGAAAGAGTCCGCTCACGCGCCTGCGCGAAAGCGAACAACGCCGAGCCGCGGCGCTCGACAGCCTGCGCGTGGAAGGCGCCCCCGCGCCCGCCACCCCGGTGCCCCCGCCGAACCCGCGTTCGACCCCTCGGATGGTGGCGTCCTTCGCCGCCCGCCAGTCCGTGGCGGCGAGGTCACCTCAGGTGGTGCGCATCGCACAACGCCTGCGCGCCGAGAAACGCGGCCCGTCGTCCGCCGAGCTCGCCGTCCTGCGCAACGCCATCCGCGACGCCCACCACAACGCCGGCCTCGGCACGCTCGAAGCCGCCAGCGCCCACCTCGGCGACGACACCTCGGCGCTCACCCCCGAAGGCCTGCGCGTGCTTTCCTTCCTCGACCACGCCGACGAAAGCCGCCTGCCGGTCGAGGCGATGATCCGCCTGCTCACCCTCACCGTCGACGAAACGGCGACTCCCGAGCAGCCGCCGGCCACCGAGCTGCCTGGGATTGTCGAGGATTCAGGGAACGCCGAGAACCCGTAAGCGCCGACTCGACCGCGGCGGCCGAGCCGCCGGCGACCGCTGAGTCGCCTGCGATTCGCGAAGCCTCAAGGGAGGTCTTCGACCTGCAAGCGCCCCATCGGCTGCAACCCCGAGCCCGTTGCGGCCGCCGAGCCGCCCTCGCAGGTGGGCTGGTTGCGGCCGCCGAGCCCCGGTCGCTGCTGAGTCGATCACCGGCGCTGAGCTACCCGCGATCCGGCTGCGACAGCTGAACCGCGTACGTGCGTCCGAATCCCCTCGACTGGGGCGCGAAGGCGCTTGCAGCCGCCGGGAATTGCGGCGAGCAACCCGAGACCGACTACGCCCCCGCGACGCAATCGGCGCACAAGCCCCACCACGTGACCTCGGCCGCGTCGATCGTGAAGTCCGGGGCGGTCGGCGGGTGCAGGCACGGGGACGCGTCCACGGCGCCCGTCACGTCCTCGATGCGGCCGCAGCGGCGGCAGACGAGGTGGTGGTGGCCGTCGTGGCGGTCGAGTTCGAAGCGGGCGGGGGAGCCGGCCGGTTCGAGGGTGCGCAGGAGGCCGACGCCGACGAGGTCGTCGAGCACGTTGTAGAGCCCTTGCCGCGAGAGGCCGCCCGTACCGGCCTCGACGTGGGCGGCGATTTCGGCGGCGGTGGTGTGCGGGTGCTCGCGCACGGCGCCGAGCACCGCGCGGCGCTGGGCTGTGTTCCGCAGTCCCCGCAGCTTCAGCTGGACCGCGAAGTCATCCATGATCGGAATGGTACTCTGCCGATCATCGCCAATCCGCCCACAGTCACGGCCGAATGGCCGGGTAGCAACGGTTAAGTGCTGTGCGGGTCGGCCTACTGTTGGCCGGATTGGCAACTTCGCACCACGGGGGAACACCGGCCGAGCGCCACCCGAGGGGCGCCTGCGCAGCGTGCACGGCGGCGTCACCATGTTGCCCGCGGCGGCGATCGGCGGCACGGACTTCCACGCCCGCACCAGGCGTGACGGTGACGCGAAGCGCGCGATCGCTCGCAAGGTCCCGGAGTTGCTGCCCGAGACCGGCGCGGTCGCGTTCGACGCGGGCACCACGACGCACGAGGTGGCGAAGCTCCTGCCCGACGGCGGGCGTCTGCAGGTGGTCACGGCGTCGCTGCCGACTCCCGCAAGTTCGAGCTCTCGGCGATGGTCCGCGCGTGCTCGCTCGAGGACGTCGACGTGTTCGTGACCGACGACCGGCTGCCCGACCGCCACCGCAAGGCCATGCGCGACCACGGTGTCGAAGTGATCACGGTGCCGGTCGAGGAGGACCACGCCATCGCGTGATGGTGGTTTTCGTCTTGTTGTCCACAAAGGACAGTCCGTTCACTCGATCCGGTGGCCTTCGCGTGTCGAACGGCTGAGCGGCCCCACGGCCGGTGCGCCTGCACCAGACTCGCCCGGTGATGAACACCTCCCTCGACGACGCCGGCCGCTGCCTGCTCTCGGTGGCCTGGAACATCCGCACCGGTGTTCCGCGAGCGGGGGCTCGCAAGGAGGAGATCCGGGCCCGGCTGCAGGCCGTCTGTCGCACGATGGGCCACGCCGCCTGCGCCCGAGCCGCGGCGGCGGGTGCGCCGCCGGATCACTTGGTTTTCCTCAAACTCGCGGACCTCGCGTACGAGATCGACACACTCCTGCTGCTCGTCGACACCGCGTTGGCGCCCGACGCCGAGCGCGATCGTCGCCGGTGGGCGGAGATCGAGGCCCTGGTCGGTGGGGTGGACGAGCTGGTGGATCAGACTGCGGATGTGCTCGGTGGGCAGCTGGCGAACAGTCGCTGAGCGGTTGTCGATACGAGCCTGTTCGAGTTCTTGCACGGCGCGCAATGTGTGCGGTTGCGCCCGCCGACGTGTTCGGTCGGCAGGTCGCGAACAAGCGCTGAAGAAGTTTCAGTACCGAGAGGGCGTGTTCGGATCTTCACCAGAGTGACAACACGACGATCACCCGGCGGTCAGGCGACCGCGGGTCCACGGGAGTCCCGGTGCGCTCCGGCCCGGGTCAGTGGCGGATGCGGACCCCGGCCAGCACCGCGCTGAGGCTCGGCAGCCAGCGCTCCCGTGGGTCCGGCGCGGTGAGCCACTCGGTGGACACGCCGGGCACCTGCCGGCCGACCGGCAGGGGCACGAGGGTGCCGCAGTCGAGGAGGTCGACGTCGGGGGGCAGGGTGGCTCGCGGGGGGACCAGGCCGTCGGTTTCGGCGAGGAGGGCGACGCGCGGGCCGTGCTGGGTGGGCAGGACCAGGGCGGGCCCCTGGCAACCGGTGGCGGCGAGGTGGCGCAGGACGGGGCCGGCGGCGAGCTTCGGCAGCGTGACGGCGCACAGGCCGTTTTCGAGCGCGAGGAACAACCGGTTGCCCTGCCAGCGCACCGACCAGCCGAAAAGCCGCCCGTAGTACGCGTCGAAGCGGTCGTGGGCGCGGTCGGCGGGCGCGAGCTCGATCGGCTGGAGCTGCTGGTCGAGGGTCATCGTCGACGCCTTCCGGTTGGTGGGGAGTGGTCACGGGGGCCCGAGGTCCGACCGCGAGTCTAACGGCACTCAGTGCCACTAGCAAGGTGGCCTGCTACCGTCTGCGGGCATGACGGATTCGCCGCGCCGTGCGCCGGCCACCCGGGTCGGGGCGACGCCCGCCGGTCGACGGCAGCTGCGCCGGGCGCTGTCCTCGGCGGCCGTGGACCTGTTCGTGGCCAACGGGTACGAGGCGACGACCGTCGACGAGATCGCGGCCGCGGCCGGGGTGGGGCGGCGCACGTTCTTCCGGTACTTCGACACCAAGGACGACGTGCTCTTCGCCAACCACGACGAGATCGTCACCGAGATGGAGCAGGCGTTCGAGAACGCCGACCCGGCGCGCGACCCGGTCGAGGTGGCCTGCGAGACGGTGAGCCTGGTGCTCGACTACTACGCGGCGGATCTCGATGTCTCGCTCAAGCGGTTCACCCTGACCCGCACGGTGCCTTCGTTGCGGGACAAGGAAGTCGCGACGGTCGACCGGTACCAGCGCGTACTCGCGCGCTACCTGCAGACGCGGTTCGCCGAGCGCGGCGACGACACGGCGAGCCTGCGCGCGGCCGTCGCGGCGGCGGCGATCGCGGCGGCCAACAACCACGTGCTGCGGCGGTGGCTGCGCAGCGGCGGCAAGGACGACATCGCGGCGAGTGCGGCGCGGGCGTTCGCGCTGGTCGGGGAGGCGTTCCGGTCGACGTCCACCGCCGAGACAACGGTGGTGGCGGTGCTCAGCACCGCGACGCCGTTGCCGGAGGTCATGGCGCGGCTGGGCGCGGCGTTTCCGGACAACGATCGGTAAGTGCACTCAGTGCCACAAGCCGCGCCAGCGTGGATCTCGCCATCTTGCCCCCCGTGCCGAAGCCTCAGCGCCGAAGCCTCAGCGCCGAAACCTCAGCGCCGAAACCTCAGCGCCGAAACCTCAGCGCCGAAACCTCAGCGCCGAAACCTCAGCGCCGAAACCTCAGCGCCGAAACCTCAGCGCCGAA
>NZ_JBSGDT010000016.1:130243-173550 GCF_053602515.1 Amycolatopsis sp. NPDC004368
GAAACCTCAGCGCCAAAACCTCAGCGCCGAAACCTCAGCGCCGAAACCTCAGTGGCCAGACCTCAATGCCGAAGCATCGATCTGCACCGGATAACCGGCGCGTAGCACGGCGATCGTCGCGGGTGGGGTGATGACCTGGGCGGTTCCGCGTCGGGGCAGTGGGTGCCGGGCACCGTAGCCCGACGTCGTCCACGCCGTGAGGCCACCGTCGACGACCACCGCGGGCACGCCGTCACGCAGCACGAACACCCCGGCCGGCAGCCCGGCCCACGACTGGGAGTGCACCCGCAGCCGGCCACCGGCGAGCCGTTCCCCGTGCAGCCGCCGGTTCATCTCCCGAGCGGACGGCGGGGGCACCGCCAGCGCCGAGGCCCACCCGTCGCGGTAACGCACGTACGACGAACGCCGGCACTCCCCACACGGCCGGTGACCGGCCGCGAACGACACCGCCTCGTCGTGGAAGTACAGGTGCGTGTAGCGGTGCGGCAGCCACTGCTCACGCCACCGGCCGCGGAACTCGAGCCGGCAGGTGAGCCACAGATCGCTCGCGTGGGAGCGCACGATCTCGCGTCCGGAGTGGAGGATGCCGCGGTTGCCCGTCCCCGCGCCGCGCAGCGGGATCGCGACGATCTCGCCCGGCGGCGTCACGCGGTTGCAGGCGGGCCCGGGCGCGCTAGCCACGATCGCCCCGGCGGTGCGCGACACCACCGTGGACAATGACGTGATGGTGCACATCGCCCGCGTCTACGACCCCGCCGCCCCCGGCGACGGAACCCGAGTCCTGGTGGACCGCGTCTGGCCCCGCGGCCTGGCCAAGGCGAAGGCCGCCCTCGACGACTGGTGCAAGGCCGTCGCCCCGACCACCGAGCTGCGCAAGTGGTACGGCCACGACCCCGACCGCTTCGCCGAGTTCACCCGCCGCTACCGCGCGGAGCTCGCGGAACCCGGCCCGGCCGCCGACGCCCTGGCCGACCTGCGGGCCCTGGCCGCGAAAGGACCGCTCACGCTGCTGACCGCGAGCCGGGCGCTCGACATCAGCCAGGCCGCCGTGCTCGCGCAGCTGCTTTCGCAGGAGTGACACAGGCTCCATGGTGCGCCAGCACCACCACACACGCCGGCAGGTTCGCGACGTCGCCGCAAAAGGCTGCCGGCGCCCGGAAAACCGAGCGCCGGCAGCGGCCGGGAGAGAAATCCCTCACGGAGCCAGGTTGAGCTGCGTTGCCTTCACCGCGTTGGCCACCTGGGTGCAGTCGGCCGTGGTGGTGCCGGCGATGCCGGTGCGGGCGTTGGTGGAGCAGGCGGAGTTCAGCGCCGTGCCGAGGTCCCTGAAGGTGGACGTGGGGCGCAGCAGGTTCTCGACCTTCCACCACAGCGCGATGGCCTTGTTCTCCCCGATGCCGCGCACGGTCTGGCCGTTGAAGGTCGCGCCGTCGGTGATGAGGAAGTCGGTCTTGTCGACGACGCCGGCGTTGATGTGCGGGTCACCGTTCGCGCCGACCCAGTACTGCCCGTTCACGCGATCGGGGCTGGGACCTTCGCCGGAGTTCGGCGGGTTCTTCATGTCGCGCACCTGCCCGATCGACGAGCCCGCGCCCATCAGCCAGCGGTTGGCGCCCTGCACGTTGACGTCACCGGCCTTGATGGCGATGAACTGGCCCATCACGTCGGACATGCCCTCGTTGAGCGCGCCCGCGTAGCCGCTGCCGAGCTGCGAGGTGTGCTGGGTGACGCCGTGGGTGAGCTCGTGCCCGGTGATGTCCATTGTGGTCACGCCCTCGCCGAAGGCCATCTGCTCGCCCTCCCAGAACGCGTTGGCCCACGGGCACTGCGTGTGGCGGCGGCCGTCGCTTTCGGTCTCGACCTCGCACATGCGCACGGTGCCGCGCAGCGCCTTGCCCTTGCCGTCGTGGTAATCGGCGCCGATGTTGGCGGTGAGGTCGTAGGAGGCGAACTGGGAATAGAAGTCCTGCGCCTTGCCGAAGAAGTCGTACACGCTGTTCACGTCCGCCGTCGCGACCGCGGCCTGGCCCTCGGCGCGCGTGACGCCGAACGCGGTGCCCACGCCGCAGCGCAGGTCGGCCAGGGTGGCGATGTCGAGGTCCACGACCTTGCGCTTGGCGTCGCACACCACGCGGTTGGTGGCGGCGTGCGAGTCGCCCCGCACCTGCAGCACCTGGCCGGTGTCGGCGCCGACGACGACCGTCCACTTGTCCTCGGGGTCCACGCCGTTGACGGGCACGAAATAGGTCGGCACGGCGGTGGCGCTCGTGCCCTCCCCGCCGAGGCTCGCGTCGTACCAGTAAGCCGTTTCAGCGCCGGTCTTGATCGCGCCGGCGTCCTTCTCCGCCACGGCGTCGTGTGCCGATCGGGCCGCGCGGGCCTGGGCGCCCTTCGCGTCGGCCGGGAACGCGCCCTGCGTGCGCCGCGTGGTCTTGCCGAGCGCGGCCATGAGCGCGCCGCTGCCGTCGAGGTCCTGCACGATCTGCGCGCCGTACACCGGCACGCCGCCCACCTTCTGCTGCAGGCGCGCGATGCTGCCACCCGGCACGGACTGCACGCTGGTGAGCGCGAGGTCGCCGACGGAAAGACCGAACTGCCGGGCCAGGTCCGCGGTGTGCGACCGGGCGGCCGCGGCGGCGTTGCCGGCGAGACCGCGCGCGGCGGCCAGCGGCGCCGCGGGTTGCACGGCGATGACGCGGCCGAGGGAGTCGGTGCTCACCTGGTCGGTCTGCCGGGGCGACGCGTTCGCGGCACCCGCGGCCACGAGGATCGATGACGCCGTCACGGCTGTCGCCAGCACGGCCAGTCGTTTCGAAGACATCCGGTCCACCTTCCGCACGGAGGACCAACCCGAGTGGCCCGTGGGAAGAGTTTCGGATTCAGGCGGAAAACCCAGAAGCGCCGAAAGTAGGGAGTGGATCGTGGTCCAGCCGTTGGGCGGAAAAGCCGCAAACCGGACATGACACAAGAGATGTCGTTCTCCGCCAACGACTTCCGAAGCGGAACAGTTTCCCGAGTGTCCAGGATCCGGGATCAGAGCAGGACGGCCGAACCGTGGAACTCACGCCGCACCCGCTCGATTCCCGGGGTGGCTCGCGACGGGTGCACGCGGTTGGTCAGCAGCACGTAGTACCGGCCGCGGTCCGGCTCCACCCACAGGCTGGTGCCGGTGAAGCCGGTGTGGCCGTAGGACGTGGGCTCCAGCGCGGTGCCGACGGGGGAGCCCGGCACGTCGAGGCCCTGCCACGCGAGCCCGCGGCGCAGCGCGAGTCCTTGTGTGTGGCAGGCGATCATCTCCGCGTGCGACGCGGGTTTGAGCAGTGCCTGCGCGCCGCCGGCGAGCACCTGCCCCAGCCGTTCGACGTCACCGAGCGGGGCGAACAGCCCGGCGTGCCCGCACACTCCGCCCAGTACCACGGCGTTCTCGTCATGCACCTGTCCACACACGACCCGGCCGCGCCACGGACAGTCCTCAGTGGCCACCGCGTCGGCCAGCAATCCTTTCGCCGGGCCGAAACCGGTGGCTTCGAGCCCGGCCGGTCGCGCCACGAGGTCGGTCACGAGTTCGTCGAGCGGTGCGCCGCTCGCGACCTCGGCGATGAGCCCGAGCAGGATGAACCCCTGCGACGAGTACTCGACCCGCGTGCCCGGCTCCGATCGCAGCGGTCCGGTACGGATCGCCTCCAGCAGCGCGGCGCGCGTGGTGTGCTCGCGGTAGAGCGGCGTCCCGCCCGGCAATCCGGACGTGTGCGTGAGCAGCTGCCGCACGGTGACGAGCGCCTTGTCGCCACCCGCGTACGCCGGCAGGTGGCGGGGGAGCGGGTCGTCGAGGTCGAGCAGACCGCGTTCGGCCAGGGCCACCACGACGATCCCGACGATCGGCTTCGTCACCGACGCGAGGTCCCAGCGGCTGTCCTCGGTCGCCTCCGGCCCGTCGTGCCAGCGCGTGCCGAGCACACCCCGGTCGAGCGCGCCGTCGGCCGTGCCCACGGACCACGCGGCAGCCGAGAACACGCCGGCTTCCCGGGCGCGCAGCAGCATCGAGCCGAGTTCAGTCCTCATCGGACACCGCCTGCAACGTGGCCGGCCCGAGCTTGGCCGAGATCCGGTTCGCCGCCTCCGCGACGAGCGGCCCGAGCTCGGCGAACGCGTCCGGCTGCAGCGTGAAGGTCAGGCCCGACACGCTTACCGCCCCGGTGACCTCCCCGGCGGCGTCGACCACCGGCGCCGCCACGCAGCGCACGTGGGCCTCGTACTGCTCGTCGTCGACGACGTAGCCGAGACTGTCCACAGTGGCGAGTGACGCACGGATCTCCGCCGGATCCGTGAGTGTCTTCGCGGTCCACGCACGCAGCGGCGCCGCGTTGAGCACCGCGGCGACGTCGGCGTCGGGCAGCCGGGACAGGATCGCGCGCCCGACGCCGGTGCAGTACAGCGGCACTTCGCCACCCGGCCGCGTGTTCAGCCGGTACGCCTGCTCCGGCTCCAGCTTCTCCACGTACACTGCCCGGTCGGCGTGGCGCACCGCGTAGTGCACCGTGTGCCCGGTGCGTCGCCGCAGGTCGGCCAGCACGGGCCGGGCGGAGCGGGTGGCGTGGCTGCCCGCGAGCACCGCGGCCGACAACCCGAGCAGTCGCGGCCCGACGTTGTAGCGACCGCTGCCGGCCGAGGCCGCGAAACCAGCGTCCGCGAACGTCTGCAGCATCCGGTGCGCGGTGGGTTTCGGCAGGTCACAGGCCTTCGCGAGGTCGGCGAGCCGGTGGGGTCCACCCGGGCGCGCGAGCGTCGCCAGCACTTCCAGCGCCTTGTCCACCGCGCCGCGGGGACTGGTCGCCGAGTCGTTGACAGCCTTGGTCACGGCGCCTACCTTAGCGCAATCGCATTCCGTCTGACGGAACGGTCTTTCACTTCACGAAACGATCGAAAGGAGTCGGCACCCGTGGCAGCTCCGCGTCCCCGCCTGTCCCGCCGCGACGCTCTCCGGCTCGGCGGCCTCGCGCTGCCCGCACTGGCGCTGCCGAGCCTGCTCACCGCGTGCGGCAGCGCCGCCGGCTCGTCCGGCAACGTGCTGCGCGTGGCCCAGAGCTCGGACCCCAAGACGCTGGACCCGCAGAAGCAGGGCGACCTGACCTCGATGAACGTGTTGATCAACATGTTCGACACGCTCACCACCCGAGGTCCGGACAACCAGCTGAAGCCGGGCCTGGCGCTGTCCTGGACCGCGCCCGACCCGCTGACCTGGCGGTTCAAGCTCCGGCCCGGCGTGAAGTTCCACAACGGCGAGCCGTGCGACGCGGCCGCGGTCGCGTTCAGCATCAACCGGCTGCTCGACCCCGCGACGAAGTCGCCGATCGTCGAGCTGCGGTACGTGAAGCACGCCGTCGTCGTCGATCCGCTCACGGTCGACCTGCGGTGCAGCATGTCGGACCCGATCATCCCCGCGAAGGTCTCGTTGTTCGGCGGGGTCGCGGTGCCACCGAAGTACCTGAAGCAGGTCGGTTCCGCGGGCTTCGCCAAGCACCCGGTGGGCACCGGGCCGTTCACCTTCGAGGAGTTCGAGCGCGACCACCAGCTGCGGATGCGCGCGAACCCCGCCTACTGGGGCGGCAGACCGGCCTACGACGAGCTCGTGTTCCTGCCGATGGCCGACCCGTCGTCGGCGCTCGCCTCGCTCCAGAGCGACGAGGTGGACATCGTCGCGGGGCTGACCCCGGACGCGGCGCTGCAGATCCAGGGCTACCCGGGTGTCGAGATCCGCCACTTCCCGGGCATCCGCACCTCATACCTGTCGCTGGACACCACCCAGGGCCCGCTGCGCGACGTGCGGGTGCGCCAGGCGCTCAACCACGCCGTGGACGTGCCGCTGCTGATCAAGGCGGTGCTCGACGGCAAGGCGCGCGAGGTGCCGACGATGTTCCCGCGCGAGTCGTTCGGCTTCGACCCGTCGATCGCCCCGTACACACGCGACCTCGGCGAAGCCAAGCGCCTGCTCGCGGAGGCCGGTTTCCCGAACGGGTTCGACACCTCGATCACCGCGCTCACCGCCGACTCCAACATCGCCGAAGCCATTTCCGGACTGCTGGCGAAGGTCGGCGTCCGGGCCCGGGTCGACCTGATGGACTCGGGCACCTACACGAGCCGGCTGACGTCGAACAACCGCAGCGCGCTCGGCCCGATCTACCTCGCCGCCAGCACCGGTTGGACGCTCGACGCCGAGAGCCTCGTGCAGTCCAACGTGCGCCACGACCGGCGCCAGAGCCGCTGGCACAACCCCGAAGCCGACCGCCTCGTCGACGCCGAGGAGCTCTCCCTCGCACCCGCCGACCGGCAGAAGGCGTTCACGTCCCTGCAGAAACTCCTCAAACAGGAGGCGCCGTTCGTGTTCCTCTACCAGATCGACAACACCTATGCGGTCAACACGCGACCGACGTGGCAGCCCGGTGTCGTCGGCGTGCTCGCCATGGCCTCGGCGAAGGTGACCCCGTGACGGCGCCGGTCACCACCGCCGTCCGAGCCCCCGCGCGGGCCGGCGCCGGGGTGCTGCGGGTGGTCGTGACGAAGGTGCTCACGGCGATCGTGGTGCTGTTCTTCGTGGCCACGGCGGCGTTCCTGCTCGTGCGGCTCTCGGGCGACCCGGTGAAGCTGATCCTGCCGCCCGACGCCACCGCGGCGCAGGAGGCGACGCTGCGCGCGAGCCTCGGCCTCGACCGGCCGCTGATCACCCAGTACCTCGACTACCTGGCGGGCCTGCCGCGGCTGCAGCTGGGCACTTCGCTCGTCTACGACCAGCCGGTGACCGACGTGCTCTTCTCCCGGGTCCCCGCGACGCTGGAGCTGGCCGGGGCCGCGCTGCTCGTGGCGCTGGCGCTCGCCGTGCCCGCGGGCACCTTCGCGGCGATGCGGCGCGGCCGCGCGGGTGACTCCGGCGTGATGGCCGGTGTCCTCGTCGGACAGTCCACCCCGGCCTTCTGGGTGGGGATCCTGCTGATCCTGATCTTCGCCGTGCAGCTGAAGATCCTGCCCGCGTCGGGCTACGGCGGCATCGAGCACCTGATCCTGCCGGCGGTCACGCTGGCCGTGTACTCGGTGGCGGTGATCGCCCGGCTGCTGCGCTCGTCGCTCATCGACGTGCTCGGCTCCGACTTCATCCGCACCGCGAAGGCGAAGGGCCTGGGCACCGGTGGCGTCGTGCTCGGCCACGGCATGCGCAACGCCGCGCTGCCCGTGGTCACGGTCGTCGGTCTCGAAGTCGGCTCGCTGCTGGGCGGCGCGATCCTCACCGAGCAGGTGTTCTCGTGGCCCGGCCTCGGCCGGCTCACGGTCGAGGCGATCCAGAACCGCGACTTCCCGCTCGTGCAGGCCGCGGTGCTGTTCTTCGCGGCCACGTTCGTGATCGTGAACCTGCTGGTGGACCTGTCCTACACGATTCTCGACCCGAGGGTGCGGGTGACGTCATGACCGCCATCACCGCTGTCGCCGCCGCCGCGCGGTCGGCCCGGCCGAGCGCCGTGCGCGCGATGCTGCGCAACCGGCTGGGCGCGGTCGCCGTGACCGTGTTGGTGCTGATGGTGCTCATCGCACTGTTCGCACCGCTGATCTCGCCGTACGACCCGGGCGCGCAGGACCTGCTGGTGCGCCTGCACCCGCCGGCGTGGGAGTCGGGTGGCGACGCGAGCCACCTGCTCGGCACCGACCAGCTCGGCCGCGACATCCTGTCGAGGCTCTTCTACGGCGCCCGGATCTCGCTGCTCGTCGGTGCCTGCGCTGCGCTGCTGGCGGGGATCGTCGGCGCCGCGATCGGGCTGGTGGCCGGGTTCCTCGGCGGCTGGTTCGACCGGATCCTCATGCGCCTGGCCGACATCCAGCTCGCGTTCCCGCCGATCCTGCTCGCGCTCGCGATCGTCGGGTTCCTCGGTTCCGGCCTGTGGTACGTGGTGCTCGTGCTCGGCTTCACGGGCTGGGTGTCCTACGCCCGCGTGATCCGCTCCGAGGTGCTTTCCCTGCGCACCAGGGAGTTCGTCACGGAGGCGCGGGCGATCGGCGTGACCGACCTCGCGATCATGCGCCGGCACCTGCTGCCCAACGTGATGGCGCCGCTCGCGACCATCGGCACGCTGCACGTGGCCGCCGCGATCGTGGCCGAGGCGTCGCTGAGCTACCTCGGCCTCGGGGTGCCCAAGCAGACGGTGACGTGGGGCGGCATGCTCAGCGACGGCCAGCTGTACCTGGGCACGTCGTGGTGGGTCGCCGTGTTCCCCGGCATCGCGCTGATGCTCACCGCGCTGGCCGTCAACATCACCGGCGACGTCCTGCGCGACGTCGCGGACCCGAAGGCGTACCGCTCATGAGCCTCGTGGAGATCAAGGACCTGCGGGTCGAGTTCCGGCTGGACACGGGCACCGTCACCGCCGTCGACGGCGTGAGCTTCGCCGTGGAGGAGGGTGAGACCCTGGCGGTGGTGGGGGAGTCGGGCAGCGGCAAGACCGCCACGGCCCTGTCGCTGCTGCGGCTCAACCCCGAACCGCCGTGCGTCTACCGGGGCGAGGTGCTGCTCGACGGGCGTGACGTGCTGCGACTGTCCGAAAAGGATCTGCGGAAGATCCGCGGCAACGACGTCGCCATGGTGTTCCAGGATCCGATGACGTGCCTGAACCCGGTGAAACGCGTGGGTGCGCAGGTCGCGGAAGTCCTGCGCCGCCACGCGAGTGCATCCAGGGCCGAAGCGGCCAAAGCTGCCGTCGAAGCGCTGGCCGAGGCCGGGATCCCGGACCCGCAGCGGCGCGCGGCCCAGTACCCGCACCAGCTTTCGGGCGGGCTGCGCCAGCGCGTGATGATCGCGATGGCGCTCGTCGGCCGGCCGCGGGTGCTGATCGCCGACGAGCCGACGACCGCGCTCGACGTGACCGTGCAGGCCCAGATCCTCGAGCTGCTCGTGGACCTGCAACGCCGGCACGGCATGGCGATCGTGCTCATCACCCACGACCTGGGTGTGGTGGCCGAGGTCGCCGACCGGGTCGTGGTGATGCGCTCGGGCCGGGTCGTCGAGACCGGCGACGTGCTGCCGGTGTTCGAGACACCGCAGGAGGACTACACGCGCGAGCTGCTGCGCGCCACACCGAAGCTGGAGCGGGTATGACGAACCTGGTCGAGATCCGGGGCCTGCGCAAGGAGTACGGCGCCCTCGCGGCCGTCGACGACGTCGACCTCGAGGTGGTCGCCGGCGAGACCCTCGCCGTGGTCGGCGAGTCGGGCTCCGGCAAGACGACGCTGACCCGGCTGCTGCTGCGGCTCGAAGAACCGACGACCGGCTCCGTCCGCTTCGACGGAGCGGATCTGGCGGCGCTGCCGGCGGCGAAGCTGCGCAAGGTGCGCCGCGAGATGCAGGTGGTGCTGCAGGATCCGTACTCCAGCATGAATCCGCGGCTGCGCGTGACCGAGATCGTCGGGGAACCGCTCGTCACGCACGAGCGGGGCCTGCGGGGCCGCGGCGGCCGCACGCGGTTGCGCGCCCGGGTCGGCGAGCTCCTCGACGCCGTGGGGCTCGCGCCCGAGGTGCAGGACCGCTACCCGCACGAGTTCTCCGGCGGACAGCGTCAGCGCATCTCCATCGCCCGGGCGCTGGCGCTGGAACCGCGGCTGGTCGTGCTGGACGAGCCGACGAGCGCCCTCGACGTGTCGGTGCAGGCACAGGTGCTCGACCTGCTCGCCGAGCTCCAGTCGCGGCTGGAGCTGACGTACGTGTTCGTGTCGCACAACCTCGCGGTGGTGCAGCAGATCGCCGACCGCGTGGCGGTGATGCGGGCGGGCAAGATCGTGGAGTTGGCGCCGAAACGGCAGCTCTTCTCGGCGCCGGGCCACGAGTACACGCGGAGTTTGCTCGACGCCGTGCCGGACCCGGACCCGCGGCGGGCCCGGCGACGGGTGGCGTCGTGAGCTCAGTGCCGCGACAGCACCAGGCCCGCGCCGCCGAGCAGCACGATGTCGTCGGCCGGGCCGGTGTCGACCAGCACCCGCGGGGGTTCCGCGCCGGTGGCCCACGACGAGTCCTCGCGCAGCCGGTGCTCGATGCGGGCCCGAAAGGCCTCGCCGCCTTCGGACGCTTCGCCGTGCAGGATGAACAGGCCGGGCGCGAACAGCTGCTGGATGTTGACCAGGCCGAGCGCGATGTTGCCCGCGTACTCCTCCAGCAGCGGATCTCCGGCCAGCTCGGCCACGCCGCGGCCGGCCAGGCCCCGCCGTGCGGCTTCCGCTCGCAGCCACGACGTGGTGGCGACGGTTTTCCAGCAGCCCCGCGCGCCGCAGGTGCACGGCAGGCCGCTGGCGGCCACCGTCATGTGCGCGCCGCTGCGCCCGCCGGGCGGGGCGAGCACCTCGCCGTCGTACAGGATGCCGACGCCGAGCACTTCGCCGGTGGACACGGACGCGAACGTCGTGCGCCCGCGGCCCGGGCCGAACCAGCGGTCGCCGAGCACCTGCACGCGGGCGCGGTGCTCCACGTGCACGGGGACACCCACGAGCCCGGTCAGCACGTCGGCGACCGGATAACCGTGCAGCGCGGGCACTTCGTGCACCTCGATGATCACGCCCGCCGCGGCGTCGACCAGGCCCGCGGCGGCGATCCCGACCCCGGTCGGCGGGCTGGGGAAGCGCGTCGCCGACGCGAGCGCGGCGTCGATCTCAGCGGGGTCGGTCGTGCCGTGCGGGTAGGTCGCCTCGGCCTGCCAGACGACCGTGCCCGACAGGTCGAGCAGCGCGGCGCGCACGCGCCCGGGCACCAGCTCGACGGCGCCCAACAGCGGCGCTGGAGCCTCGGCGGTGGCCGGGGCCGGGACCAGCCTCAGTGCTGGCCGTTCGCCGGAACTCATGCGGTCACGATGCCACGCCCGGCTCGACGAGGGGAGCCCACATGCCCGAACTGACGCGGATGACCTGGCGGGAGGTGCGCGCGGCCGCGTCGTCGGCCATCGCCCTGCTGCCGATCGGCTCGCAGGAGCAGCACGCCGGCCACCTGCCGATGGGTACCGACACGATGCTCGCCGAGGCCGTGGTCGACGGCGCGCTCGCGCGGCTCGACGGCGAGCCCGAGGTCGTGCGGCTGCCCGCGCTGCCGTTCGGGCACAGCCCGCACCACCTGTTCGCCGCGGCGGTGTCGCTGTCGGCCGCGACGCTGCAGGCGGTGCTCGCCGACGTGCTCGACTCGCTCGTGCGCAGCGGGTTCCGCCGGGTGTTCGTGGTCAACGGCCACGGCGGCAACGACGAGATCATGCGCCTGGCGGTGAAGCAGTACGCGCTGAAGGCCGACGTCGCGCTCGCCGCGTGCTCGTACTGGTCGATCGGGGACGCCGCTTCGCCGGGGCACGCTGGGCTGTTCGAGACCTCGCTGATGCTCGCCGCGGAACCGGACCTGGTGCGCGAAGCCGCACCGCGCCCGGACATCGCCCCGCCGCCGTTGTTCGACCGGCCGCCCTACCCCGGGCTCACGGTCGAGCGCCACGGCGAGTGGGCCCGCGTCGGCGGGTCGACCGACGACGCCACCGCGGCGACCGCCGAACGCGGCGCCGACCTGCTCGACCGCCGGGCGGCGGCGCTGGCCGCCGCGATCCGCGCCTTCGCGAGCGCCACTCGTGAACACGCACACACCGAAGGGGAGGCATGAAGATCACCGACGTCGACGTGCAGGTCGTGAACCTGCCGTTGACCAACCCGTTCACCAGCTCGTTCGAGACCAAGACGGGGGAGACCCGCACGGTCGTGCGGCTGCGCACCGACACCGGGCTCGAGGGCTGGGGCGAGACGATGTGGGGCCGCCCGGTCGCCGAGCTCACCCGGCAGCTCGGCGCGGAGCTGATCGGCCGGAGCCCGTTCGCGCTCGAAGCGTTCCACCGGCGCCACCACATGGTGCCGTTCTTCCACGGCTACCTGGGCTACGCGGCTCTGGCGGCGCTCGACGTCGCCTGCTGGGACGTGATGGGCAAGGCCACGGGGCAGCGCGTGACCGACCTGCTGGGCGGGCCGGTGCGCGAGGAGGTGCCGATCACCGCGCTCGTGACCCGCGCCGACGCGCCGGGCGCGCAGGGTCTTGAGCTGGCGCAGGGGATCGCCGAGCACGCCGCGAAGGTCGTGGCCGAGGGCGGGTTCTCGGCCGTGAAGCTCAAGGGCACCACCGACGTCTTCGGCGACGTGAAGATCATGCGCGAGCTGCGGCGCGCGCTGCCCGACGTCGAGCTGCGTGTGGACCCCAACGCCGCGTGGTCGGTGCCCGACTCGATCCGCGCCGGGCTCGCGATGGAGGAGCTCGACCTGGAGTACCTCGAAGACCCGTGCGTGGGCATCGACGGCATGAGCCAGGTACGCGCGAAGGTGCGGATTCCCTTGTGCACCAACATGTGCTTGGTGCGATTCGAGGAGTTCGCCCCGGCGGTGCGCCTCGGCGCCGTGGACGTGGTGCACGGCGACGTCTACAAGTGGGGCGGCATCGCGGCCACCAAGGCACTGGCCGCGCACTGCGAGACGTTCGGCCTCGGCATGAACCTCCACAGCGGCGGCGAGCTGGGCATCGCGACGGCCGCGCACCTCGCCGTGGTCGCGAGCACGCCCGTGCTGTCGCGGGCGATCGACAGCATGTACTACCTGCACGTCGACGACATCGTCGAGCCGCTGCACCTGGAGAACGGCCGGCTGCGCGTGCCGACCGGGCCAGGCCTCGGGGTGACGGTCGACGAGGAGAAGCTGGCCTTCTACGCGGCGAAGAACGCGGCCGAGGGTGACCTCACGGGCTGACGCTGCTCAGCACCCGGTCGAGGGACCGGGCCAGGGCCTCGGGCGAACCGTGCAGATGCGACAGCGCGGTGCCGCCCTGCTGGGCGGTGAGCAGCGCCAGGGCGAGGTCCTCGGCGGAGGCGTCCGGGCGGACCGCGCCCGCCGCCTGGGCTCGGCGGACGAGGGTGGTGATCGCGGCCAGCCAGCGGTCGAAGAGGCGCGCGAGCGTGGCGCGCAGCTCGGCGTCGTCGTCGACCTGGCCGACGAAGGCGCCGAGCGGGCAGTTGCCGTAGCCGCTGTCGGTGGCCGCGGCCAGCACCTCGTCCCGCCAGCGGCGCAGGTCGGCGCAGTTCTCGTCGTGCAGGGAAGGCTGCGCGGCGAGCACGCGCTCCAGCTGGTGCTCCAGCACGGCGACGGCGAGGTCGTGTTTGCCGCCGAAGTAGTGGTACAGCTGGGATTTTCCGGTGCCGCTCTCGGCGAGCACGTCCTCCAGCGGCGTGCCGCCGAGACCGCGTTCGTGCATCAGCCGCGCGGCCGTGGTCACGATCTTCTCGCGGGTGCGGCGCCCGCGGCTCGTGGTCGGTTCGGGGCGCATCTACGCGGGGTAGCGCTCGTAGTGGCGGGTGTCGAGCGACGCGGGGTCGAACAGGCCCGCGATCGAACCGATCCACTGCCGAAACAGCGGGCTCGCGCGAAAACCCTGTTCGTGCGCCGCGACCGAGGTCCAGTTCACCGACACGGTGAAGCGGCCGGGTTCCTCCAGGCACCGGCTCACCGACGCCGAGAGGCAGTCCGGGTGCCGGCGCAGGTAAGGCACACCGGCGGCGATGGCGCGGCCCAGGTCGTCCTCGCCGCCGGGCAGGGCGGTGAGGATGGCGAGCTCGGTGACCACAGTGGCCTCCTCAGGCGGTTTCGACGGGCAGGTCGGCACGGGCGCTCCACTCGTTCCACGAGCCGTCGTAGTTGGTTCCCAGGGGAAAACCGGCGAGCGCGAGTCCGAAGAGGACGCTCGAGGCCGCGACGCCGCCGTTGCAGTAGGCCAGGATCGGCCGCCGCGGGTCGAGGCCGGCGGCGTCGAAGCGGTCCATCAGCTCGGCCTCGGACAGCCAGGTGCCGGTGCCGAGGTCGACGAGGTCCTCGCGCGGCACGTTCACGGCGCCGGGAATGTGACCGGGCCGGTTGCCGGGCCGGGCGATCGCACCGGTGTACTGGCCGGGATCGCGCGCGTCGACGAGCTGCACGTCGGGTTTCTCCAGAGCCGCCAGCACGTCCTCGGCCGTGGCCCGCAGCTCGGGGCGCGGGCGCGGGGTGAACACCGCGCGCGGGTACTCCGGCACGGCGGTGCCGACGGGCCGGTTCTCCCGCAGCCACTTCGGGAACCCGCCGTCGAGCACGACCACGCGCCGGTGGCCGTAGTGGTGCAGCGCCCACCACAGACGCGTGGCGAAGGTCGACGCCGGGTGCGTGTCGTAGGCCACCACGAGGTGCTCGTCGCCGATGCCGGCGCGCGCCATGGCGTCGGCGAACTGCCGCTCGGTCGCCACCTGCACGGGCACCGGGTCTTCCGGGTCGACGATGTCGCGCGTCCAGTCGAGGAACACCGCACCCGGCACGTGGCCGGCGGCGTACTCGTCGGCCGAGCTCTCGTAGCCGAGGCCCGCGGGCTGCGACGCGCCCTCGCCGGGCAGCGGCGGCACGGAGCCGCGGATGTCGACGACCCGGACGTCCGCGTCGTGCAGGTGCTCGGCCAGCCATGCGGTGGTGACCAGGAAATCGGTGCGTGGCATCGGTTCGGCCCGTCGCCGGAGCAGGCCTCGCGCCCGCCGTCTGTCTGTACCATACAGTACAGTTTCGGGGTGCGTCAGCGCAGCGCGTTGATCGTGATGGTGAGCGTGTGCGGATCACCCGCCTGCACGGCGCCGCTGAAATCCGGGCCCGGGGAGACGTCGTCGTAGGGGAAGGCGTAGCCGCGGTTGTCGGGCAGGTGGCTGTGGACGATGCGGGCGTAGTGGTTGGTCTGCGCGGCGGTGTAGAACTTCGCCGGGTCTTCGGCGTCGGGCTGGTCCGGGTTGTCGAGCAGCGTCGTGCGGTTCAGTGCGGCCGCCAGAAGCGGGACGATGGCCTTGCGGGCGGCGCTGTCGCCGTCCTTCAACGCGAACGGGCCGCTGTTGCAGCTCCACACGTCGGCCGTGACCGGTTTGGTGAAGCGTTCGCCGTTGCCGAAGGTCAGGACGTCGTCGCCGCCGACGCGGCCGGTGAACTTCCCCAGCCCCGGGATCTGCGAGTCGACGGTGAGGTCGGTGCCCGCGTACTTCTCCCACACCGAGGCGAGGTAACCGTCGAGGTAGCCGGCGAAGCGATCGGCGCGGTGCTGCGCGGACAACGCGCGCAGCGGACGCCCGTCCGCACCCGCGTCGACCAGCTCGGCCCACGCACCGCCCTGGGCCTTGAGCGCGTCGCAGATCGGGCCGAGCGAGCCGGCGGGCAGGCCGGGCACGGTCTGGTCGCCCGAGCCGATGGTCGTGAGGTGCAGGCCCATCGGGATGGCGACGAAGTCGACGTAGCTGATGTTGGCGAACAGCACGGCGTCGTTGAAGGTGAACTCGCAGAACGACCAGTTGCGACCGTGGTTCGGGTCCGCGGTGTTCACGAAGCTCGGGTGCACCAGTGCGGGGCCGGGGTTGACGAAGAAGTCGAGCTTCGCGTCGGTCACCACGTAGATCCGCGCGCCCGCCATCTTCGGCACGCTCACCTGCGACAGCGAGTTCACCGGGATGGCGCAGTCCTCGGCGAGCGGGGTCTGCGGCGCCGAGGGTGACGGCGGGTAGTACGGCGTGCCGTCGGCCTTGAGGAGCACGGTGCGGCCGTCGGGTGCGATTCCCGTGACGTAGGCGTAGGTCTGGCCCGCGCCGGTGCGGTCGTCGAACGCGACCTTCACGGTGTCCGGGGTGGCGGCCCACGCGGATCCGCTGCCCCACAAGGGAAAAGTCGCCGCGGCCGCGGACGCGCCGAGGAAGGTTCGCCGGGAAATCACCGAGATCACCTCCGGGGAGTCAGCCGACCTGCAGGTCGATGCAGGAGTAGAACGCGTTGGCCGTGTCGGCGATGTTCCACACGGCGAGCACGGTTTGGCGGCCGGTGTGCCCGCTCAGATCCACCTGGTGCGTCACGGTTTCCGGCGGTTGCTGGTTGTGGCCGTCGAAGCTCGCGACCTGCTCGTTCCCGATGAAGTACTCGTAGCTCGCGGTGCTGTGACGCGCGGTGAAGGTCCACGTGAACGTGACCGTGCTGCCGACGGACGCGGCCTGCCACGGCTTCGAGTTGTCGTCGAGCTCGGCGTACTCCTGGTGCCCGCCGGCGCAGCTGTGCAGGCCCTTCGGCCCTTCGACGCTCTGCGGCTCGTACTTGATCGCGCCGCACTCGACCACGCCCTGCGCGCACTGTGCCTGGCGGCTGGCGGGGGAGTTGACGTACCCGTGGGCGCTCGCGATGCCGGCGGGCCCGATCAGCACGAGCACCGGTGCGAGCACGGCGCCCGCGAGGCCGGCGAGGATCTTCCGGTTCGCTTTCATCCCAGCTCCTTCGGGGAATGCCCGCGATCCGGCCGCGGCACGCCGGTCAGGCGCGACCGCGGGGTGTCACCGGATGCGAGCGAAGGGTGATATTGTGGTCTAGACCATAACTCCAGGATCCAACTTGGTCAACAACTGGCAAAGAGCTTTGTCGGGTTGGTGACTGGCCAACCGAAGATCGACTACGAACTCTGCCCCGACAGGAGTTCGAACGCCTCCCACATCCCGGCGTAGCGACCGCCGCGCGCCAGCAGTTCGTGGTGGGCACCGGTCTCGGCGACGCGGCCGCGGTCGAGCACCACGATGCGGTCGGCCGACTGCGCGGTCTGCAGCCGGTGGGCGATCACGATGGTCGTGCGCCCGGCCGAGAGCGTGCGCATCGCCTCGGCCACGTGGGCCTCGGCCGCGAGATCGAGGTTCGAGGTCGCCTCGTCGAGGAGCAGGATCGCCGGGTCCACGAGCTGCGCGCGGGCCAGCGCGAGCAGCTGGCGCTGCCCGGCCGAGAGCGAGCGGCCGCGTTCGGCGATCTCGTGCAGGTACCCGCCGGGCAGCGTGGCCACGAACTCGTGGGCTCCGACGGCCCGCGCGGCCGCCTCGACCTCCGCGTCGGTGGCGTCGGCCCGGCCGTAGGCGATGTTGTCGCGCACGGTGCCGGTGAACAGGAACGCCTCCTGCGGGACGTACCCGAGCGCACGGCGGTAGGCGGTGAGATCGAGCGAGCGCAGGTCGTGGCCGTCGACGCGGACGCTGCCGGTGTCGGGGTCGTAGAACCGCGCGAGCAGCTTGACCAGCGTCGACTTGCCCGCACCGGTCTCACCGACCAGCGCGACGGTCTCGCCGGGCGCGATCGTCAGGTCCACCTCGCGCAGCGCCTCCGGCGGTTTCGCCACGGCCGACGAGCCCGCCACCAGCCGCGGGTCCGCGGGACCACGGCGTTCGCCCGGGCCCGGCATCGGTGCCGACGGGTAGGCGAAGCGCACGCCGTCGAAGGTGACCTCTCCGCGCAGCCGGCCCGGATCGACCGGGTGGGCGGCGGACGGGGTGAGCGTCTCCAGGCGCATCAGGTCGGCGATGCGGCTCACCGACACGCGCGTCTGCAGCCAGGAGTCGAACACCTGCGAGAGCTGCTGGATGGGGGAGAAGAACAGGTCGATGTAGAGGATGAACGCGATCAGCGCCCCCGCCGTGAGGTGTCCCGAGTGGATCATCCCCGCGCCGACGCCGAGCACGATCGCATCGGCGCCCGCCGAGAGGAACTGCACGAACGGGAAGTACGTGGCGGCCAGCCGCTGCGCCGAATACCGCGAGTCGAGGTAATCGCGGCCGAGGCGGCGGAACCGGCGGATCGTCTCGTCCTCGTGCGCGAACGCCTGCGACTCGCGCACGCCCGAGAGGCTTTCCTGGAAATCGGCGTTGACGATCGCCACGCGTTCGCGGGCCACGTCGTAGAGCTTCGCCGCGCGCCGGCGGAAGATCACCGTGCCGATCGCCAGCGGCACCACCACCGTGAGCGTGCACAGGCCCAGCACCGGGTTGACCACGACCAGCGTCACGCCGACGCCGCCGAAGGTCACGAACGCGACCAGCGCCGAGAGCAGCCCGTTCTGGATGAGCGACTCGAACTGGTCGACGTCGGTGGTCATCCGCGTCATGATCCGGCCGGCCATCTCGCGCTCGTAGTAGTCGAGCGAAAGCCGTTGCAGCTGAGCCCAGATCCGGATGCGCAGCGACAGCATCACGCGCTGCGCGGTCCGGCCGGTGACGAACGTCTGGGCCACCTCGTCGAGGAACGCCACGAGCGTGATCAACAGGAACAGCCCCGCGGCACCGAACAGCACGGCCTGCGAGGCCTGCAGCACGCCGTCGTCGATGCCGCTCTTCACGAACACCGGCCCGATCACCGACGCCACGGCGTCGATCACCACCAGCAGCAGCCCGAACAGCAGCGGGCGGCGGAACTCGCGCAGCAGCGTGCGCAGGGAGAACGTGCGCTGCTGGCGGGATTCGGCGGCGAGATCGAGCTTCGCGAAGTCCCGCACGGATTTCAGCTCGTCGACTCGGGCGAGCAGCTGCGGCGTCGGGGGCAGCGCGGCGCGCCAGCCGCTGCCGCCGGCCGAGCCGCCGAGCCCGGCGCCGATGCCGGGGGCGCCCGTGGCGCGGGTGGTACCGCGCCGACCGTTGCGGCTCCGCCCGTTTCCGTTGTGGCCGTTGCGGTCCGCGCGCCAGGCCGACGCCGTGGTGCCGGAAGCGGTGAGGGCCTCGATGTGGCCGGCGGTGGCCCCGCTGCGTTCGGCGGCTTCCTCTTCGAGCCCGGTGAGCAGCGTGCGGTAGAGCGCGCTGCGGTCGAGCAGCTCCTCGTGCGTGCCCTGGTCGGCGACCACCCCGCCGTCGAGCACCACCACGCGGTCGGCCAGGTGCAGGGTCGAGCGGCGGTGCGCCACCAGCAGGGTCGTGCGCCCGGCCAGCACCGTGCGCAGGGACGCGTTGATCGACTCCTCGGTGTTGGCGTCGACGGCGCTGGTGGCGTCGTCGAGCACGAGCACCCGCGGGTCGGTGAGGATGGCGCGGGCCAGGGCCACGCGCTGGCGCTGCCCGCCGGAGAGCGAGAGCCCGCGTTCGCCCACCACGGTTTCGTAGCCCTGCGGCAGTGCGCGGATGAAGGCGTCGGCCTCGGCGACCTCGGCCGCGGCCACGATCTCCTCCTCGGTCGCGCCCGGGCGGCCGTAGGCGATGTTGGCGCGGATGGTGTCGGAGAACAGGAAACTCTCCTCGAACACCACCCCGACCTGTGACCGCAGTGACCGCAGGCGCACGGTGCGCAGGTCCTGGCCGTCGAGCAGCACGGCGCCGGAATCCGGGTCGTGGAAGCGCGAGACGAGGGTGGTCGCGGTGGTCTTGCCGCTGCCGCTCGGGCCGATCAGCGCCACGCGCTCGCCGGCGGCGATGTGCAGGTCGAAGCCCCGCAGCACCGGTGCGTCTGGAGAGTATCCGAAGTGGACGTCCTCGAACGTGATCTCGCCCTTCGCCTCGGGCAGGTCCACGGCGCCGGGGGCGTCGGCGATGTCCGGTCGCAGGTCGATCAGCTGGAAGATCCGCTCGACCCCGGCGCGGGCCTGCTGGCTGATCGCGAGCACGCCGGCGAGCTGGCGCGCGGGTGCCATGAGCTGCCCGACGTAGGTGGAGAAGGCGAGGAAAGTGCCGAGACTCAGACCGTGGTGCAGGGCGAGCCAGCCGCCGAGCACGAGGATCGCGACCTGCCCGAGCGCCGGGATCGCCTGCAGCAGCGGCTGGTAGCGCGACTGCAGCCGCACGGCCCGCACCTGCATGCCGTAGAGGTCGCCCGAGGTCTCGGCCAGCCGGCGCAGCTCGCGGTCCTCCTGGCCGAAGGCCTTGACCACCCGCACGCCGTTGACGTCCTCGTCCACGATCTGCACCACGTCGCCCTCCCGCTGCTGCGCGGCCCAGGTGGCGGGGAAGATCCGCCGGCGCATCCGGTAGGAGACCGTGAGCAGCAGCGGCACCATGACCAGGCTCACGAGCGCGAGCAGCGGCGAGAGGACCACCATCACGCCCAGCGACAGCAGGACGAGCAGGATGTTGCCGCTCATGATCGGCAACAGGCTGAGCAGGCCCTGCACGAGCGCGGAGTCGGACGTCGCACGCGACACCAGCTGGCCCGTGGGCATCCGGTCGAGGTTCGCGAAGTCCATGCGCTGCAGGTGAGCCTGGATGTCGTTGCGCAGGTCGTACTGCACGGCCAGCGCGACGCGGCCGCCGTGGTAACGCCGCAGGTAGGCGAACACGAAGGCGCCGGCGGCGAGCACGAGCAGCGCGATGAGCCACGGCCACAGCGAGGCCGAACGGCTGAGGATCACGCCGTCGACGATCTGGCGTTCCAGCAGCGGCACAACGGTCTGGCAGGCGCTGCCGAGCACGGCGGCGCCGAACGCGACCAGCAGTTCGCGGCGGTGGCGCAGGACGTAGCCGCCGAGGCGGCGCAACCAGCGGGACTTCCCCTCCTCGCCGCTCACCGGTTTCCGGCCTGCTTTTCGGCCTGCTTTTCGATCAACCGTTCGGCCGTGACCTCGTCGAGCGCGTCGCCGAGGCGGCCGAGTGACTCGAGCACCACTTCGGCGTCGGGTGTGCGGGCGACGAGTGCGCCGAGGACGTCGACCATCCGCGCTTCGGTGCTCGCGAGCAGGCGTTCGCCTTGCGGGGTCAGGGAAAGCGCCGTGGCCCGGTGGTCGGCGTCGACGTCGCCGCGGATCAGCAGCCCGCGTTTCGTGAGCGCGTCGACCGCGGCGCTGATCGCGGGCCGGCCGAGCGCGAGCCGCTGGGCCACGCGCGAGGCGCGCTCGTCGCCCGACGCGATGGCCGAGAGCACGCGGTAGTGGGCGAGGTTCAGCTCACCCGACGAGCGCTCCACCAGCCGCGACAGGCGGGCCAGGGCGCGCACGGCGTTCGTCGCGAGCTGCTCGCGGGATTCTCCGGGGGACGGCATGATCCCGACTGTAATCCGTGTTTGTTCGATCGTCGAACCAGTTCGTCTCGAATGACCGAACAGGATTCGGTAACCTGGTCTTGACCGGACTGGGTCGACAACGAAGTTTCCTGTCCGCGGGTGCTGCGGGCAGAACGAGGTTCGGAGGTAGCGTGAGCTTCAACCTGGCCACGATGCTGCGCAAGTCCGCTCTCGCCCATCCGGAAAAGGACTTTCTGCGTTTTCCGGGTGGAACCCACTCCTACGCCGAGGTGGACGAGGCCTCCGGCCGAGTTGCGACGGCGTTGCGGGCACGGGGTTTCGCGCCGGGGGACAAGATCGCGGTGCAGCTGGCGAACGTGCCCGAGTTCGTGTTCGCGTACTTCGGGATCCTCAAGGCCGGGCTCACGATGGTGCCGCTGAACCCGCTGCTCAAGGCCGACGAGATCGCCTACCACCTCACCGACTCCGACTCGCGGCTGCTCATCGCCGACGCCGCGCTCGTCGACGAGGTGACCAAGGCGCTGGCCTCGGTGCCAGAGGTCGCACCGGTCGTCGTGGGCGAACCGGCCGGCTGGCCGTCCTCGGCCGTCGAGTTCTCGGCCCTGCTTTCCTTCGGCGACGACGGTGATCTGCACCCGGGTGCGGCCGACGACACCGCTGTGCTGCTGTACACCAGCGGCACCACCGGGCGTCCGAAAGGCGCCGAACTGTCGCATTTCTCGCTGTACATGACGTGCACGATCGGCGGCGAGACCTTCGGCGCGCAACCCGACGACGTGGTGCTCGCCGTGCTGCCGTTCTTCCACGTCTACGGTCTGTCCAGCATCCTCAACTCCGCGGCTCGCCACGGGCGCACGGTGTCGGTGGTGCGCCGCTTCGAAACGACGGCGGTGCTCGAGGCCATCGAGCGCGACCGCGTGACGATCATGGCCGGCGTGCCCACGATGTACCACGCGCTGGCGGTCGCCGACAGCTCGCCGTACGACACGAGCAGCCTGCGCATCGGCAGCTCCGGCGGCGCCGCGATCCCGGAGCAGGTGCTGCTCGCGTTCGAGGAGAAGTACGGCATTCCGGTCCTGGAAGGCTACGGCCTGTCCGAGTCCGCGTCGACGACCACCGTGAACCCGGGTGCCGCGCATCGCAAGGTGCTCTCCATCGGCAAGCCGATCTGGGGCGTGCAGCTGCGGATCGTCGACCAGCAGGACCGTCCGCTGCCTCCCGGCGCGGAGAACGTGGGCGAGATCGTGCTGCGCGGGCACAACATCACCAAGGGCTACTACAAACGCCCCGCCGAAACCGCCGAAGCCTTCCGCGGTGGCTGGTTCCACACCGGCGACCTCGGCTACGTCGACTCCGACGGGTTCGTGTTCGTGGTGGACCGCAAGAAGGACCTGGTGATCCGCGGCGGGTACAACGTGTACCCGAGGGAGGTCGAGGAACTGCTGTACCGCCACCCGGCCGTGGCGGAGGCGGCGGTGATCGGCGAGCCGGACGAGCGGCTGGGGGAGGAGGTCGTCGCGGTGGTCTCGCTGAAGCCGGGGGCTTCCGCGGAGCCTTCCGAGATCGTCGCGTGGGCCAAGGAGCGGATCGCGGCGTACAAGTACCCGCGGCGGGTGCGGATCGTGCCGGAGCTGCCGAAGGGGCCGACGGGGAAGATCACGAAGCTGCCGTTGCGGGGGAGTGAATCGTAAGCGCAGTAGGCAGGTTTGCGCGCAGCATTCGCAACTTCTCGGAAGAGTGCGCAATTCTGCGCACAATCAGGCGTGGTCAGCCGGTCTGGCGTGACGTGGTCAGGGGTGGGTTGCCGCGCCGGCGGGCGCGGTAGGCGGCGGCCTTCATCTTGTTCCCGCAGGTCGCCATGGCGCACCATTCGCGCCGGGAGCCGCGGGAGCGGTCGAGGTAGACCTCGGTGCACGCGGGGCGGCCGCATTCCTTGAGGAGGTCGGCGTCGGGACCGCCGAGAATGGCCACGGCGTCGCGGGCGACCGACGACAGGGCCTGGCTGGCGCTCGCCTCGATGCGGCGGCCCGTGGGGGTCAGCTGGGGCACCGTCGGGGGCTGGGCGGCGAACTCGTTGACCACGTCCATGGCCCGCGGGTCCGGCTCGTGGCCCGACAGCCGCGCCGCGACCAGGGCGTAGATCGCCTCGCGCAGCTCGATGGCGGCAGCCACGTCGTGGGGCCGGCTGCCCGGGCCGGTGTCGGTGACCCCCGACTCGCGCAACCACGTGTCGAGGCTGCGCGGCGAGCCGAGCTTCTCCAGGGGTTCGGCGTTGCGCCGGGCGCGCAAGGTCCCGACGAAATCGAGCGCCGGGTTCCCGCAGGGGAAGGCGTGTTCCATCGCGCCAGGCTGACAGGTGACGAATGAGAGCGCAACAATCACCGACCGGAAAGACCAATCCCCTCGGAACACCCGGCGGAAATGGGTGACCACCTTGGCTGGTGACGAATTTCGGGGCGAGAGCTTCGGCGTCGCCACCGCGGAAACGGCCTGGCCTGCCGGAACGCGGCAGCCGTGCCACGCTGGGAACGTGCCTGAACCCCGTGCTGCCGCGTCCCCGCGTGATTTCGTCGGTTACGGTCGCTACCCGCCCGACGTGCGGTGGCCGGGCGGGGCCAAGGTGGTGGTCAACATCGTGGTCAACTACGAAGAGGGCGCCGAGTACTCGATCCCCGACGGCGACGGCCGCAACGACGGCTGGGGCGAGTACGCCTACGAGACCGGCCCTGAGGTCCGTGATCTCGGCACCGAGACGCACTACGAGTTCGGCAGCCGTGTCGGGATCTGGCGGCTGGCGCGGATCTTCGACCGGTACGCGGTGCCGGTGAGCGTCGGCGCGTGTGCGGTGGCGCTGGAACGCAACCCGGGCGTCGCGGAGTGGATCCGGGAGCGCGAACACGACGTGATCGGCCACGGGTACCGCTGGCTCGACTACGCGCGGATGAGCGTCGACGAGGAGCGCGACCACCTGCGCCGCGCGATCGAGTCGCTGGAGCGCACGACGGGACAGCGCACACGCGGGTGGTACGTGCGGTCGTTCCCGAGCGAGCACACCCTCGACCTCCTCGTGGCCGAGGGCGGCTTCGTCTACGACTCCGACCCGTGCAACGACGAGCTGCCGTACTTCTCCGACCGCGGGCTGCTGATCGTGCCGTATTCGAAGGTGAACAACGACACCCGCTACCTGCTGAGCCCCACCTACGGCTCGCCCGCGCAGTTCTTCGAAAGCCTGCGGCTCGCGCTCGACTACCTGTGCGAGGAAGCCGACGACGGAGCCGGGGCGCGGATGATGACGGTGGGATTGCACCCGCGCTGGAGCGGACAGGCCGGGCGTGCCTCGGCCGTGCGGGACTTCGTCCGGTACGCCGGTGACCGTCCGGGCGTGCGGTTCATGCGGCGCCTCGACATCGCGCGGTGGTGGCTCGACCACCACGACCAGTGGGCGCCGGTCGGTCCGTGACCGTCCACAGTGGTCCCGCGAGCGCTACGGTGGGGTGATGGTGAGCCGAACGACAACCGTGCCGGTCGACGGCGGCGCGCTGGCCGTGGAGGTGGTGGCGGGGACCTCGGCGCCGGTGCTCGCCGTCCACGGCGTGACGAGCAACCGGCGGCTGTGGAACTGGCTGCGGGCCGAGGCGCCGGACCTGTCGCTGATCATGCCGGACCTGCGCGGGCGGGCGGGCAGCTTCGCGGTGGCCGGGGCGTCGTCGCCGCGGCAGCACGCCGCGGACCTGGTGCGGGTGCTCGACGCGCTGGGCCACGACCGCGTCGACGTGTGCGGGATGTCGATGGGCGGGTTCGTGGCCGTGGAGCTGGCCACGCGGTGGCCCGAGCGCGTGCGCGGCCTCGTGCTCGTGGACGGCGGGCTGCCGATGGCCGTGCCGCCGGGGCTCACGCGCGACACGGTGGCCGCCGCGTTCGCGGTGCAGCTCGAGCGCGTTTCGCGGCGCTGGGCGGACGTCGGCGAGTACCTCGAGTACTTCACGCGCGCCAACCCGCTGCTCGACGCCGCCGACCCGCTCCTGCGTGACTGCCTGGATCACGACCTGTCCGACGGCCGCGTGTTCCTCGGCCGCGAAGCCGTGCTGGCCGACGCGGCCGAGGTTTTCTTCGGCGAGTCGCACTGGCGGGAGATCACGGTGCCGACCGAGTTCGTGTGCGCGGAGTGGGGCGTCGGCGAGGGCACGCCTCCCGCGTACGACGACGAAGCGCTGGCAGGCTTCCGCACCGCACTGCCCTCGCTGCGCCGCCCGCGCCGCATCGCTGGCGCCGACCACGCGGCGACGATCATGACCCACTCCGGCGCAGCCGTCGTCGGCGTGGCCCTGCGGGACCTGCAGGCTTGACAGTTATGACAGCTGTCATAACCTTGGGGTGTGACCGAACCCTGGTTCTTCTCCCGCCTGGCCCCCGGCGTGCGCCTGGCCGGCACCATCCTCGACGACGTGCTGCAGGGCCCGGAAGCCGTGAAGACGCAGGTCCGCGCGGTCGTGGCGAGCTACGACGACGGCCCGGCCTTCCGTTACCGCGCCGACTTCGGCGACCGGCACGTCGAGGAGTACACGGCGCAGGTGCGCGGCCACACGATCCACGGCACCGCCACGTTCCACTTCGACGAGCACGGTGAGATCGACGAGATCGTGGTGAACCACCGGCCGCTCACCGCCGCGCTGACCCTGGCGGGCCTCGTGGGCGGCGCGATCGCACCGGGACTGACGGCGTCCGCCGAGTGATGTTCCCGGGTCGGATGTCTCCGCCGGCTCGGTGCCCGCAGCTCCCTTGACGGACCTCACCCAAGTCTCCTACGTTTAACAGGTTCGTTAAATGAAGGGGGTGGGAGTGCCCGGCACCGATCAGCTCAGCGCCGTCTTCTCGGCGCTCGCGGACCCGACCCGGCGAGCGATCCTCGCCGAACTGGCCGAGCGCGATGCCACGGTCACCGAGCTCACCGCACCCCTGTCCATCTCGATGCCGGCGGTATCGCGACATCTGAAGGTGCTCGAACGCGCCACGCTCATCTCGCGGACACGCTCGGGCAAGTGGCGCGCGAGCCACCTCGAAGCTGCCCCGCTGCGCGAGGCGGCGGACTGGATCGAGCGATATCGGAAGTTCTGGGACTCGTCGCTGGCCCGCCTCGACGCCCACCTCGCCGCGGTGCAGGCCGCCGAACGCGCGCCGAACCCGGCGGACCGCAATCCCGAACCGCCCGCCGACGCGGCCTCGGCCCCCAAGGAGCCCTGATGCAGGCAGAAGCCCCGCAGATCGACATCTCGCGCGTGCTCGACGCGCCGCGGGCGCTCGTCTACCGAGCGTTCACCGATCCGGACCACTTCGTCTCCTGGTGGGGTCCGGTCGGCAACGCCCTGCCGCGCGAGGAGATCGAGTTCGACGTGCGCCCGGGCGGCCACCAGCGATGGACGGAGGTTTCCACGGCCGATCCCCGCATCCGGGTCCACATCCACGTCGACCTCACGGACGTCACCGAAGGCGAGCTCCTCGACGGCCTCATGCACGTCACCGGCCGGCTCCCGGACGGCGTCGAGCCGTTCGACACGAGGGTCCGGGTCGAGTTCCACGACGAGGCCGACGGGCGGACGCGGCTCGAGATCCGCCAATGGCTTCCCCCGCAGCAGACGGGCAATGCCGAGCAGGGTTGGTTCGAAGCGTTGACCACACTCGACACCACGCTGATCGATGCCCGGACCTCGCCGTCGATCGTCGAGGTGCAGTGACATGGCCAAGCTGAGCTACGTGACGAACGTGTCCCTCGACGGGTACATCGAGGACGAACACGGCGACTTCACCCTGTATCCGCACAACGACGAAGTGTTCGCGGCCCACACCGACCTCATCCGTTCGGCGGGCACGCTCCTGTATGGACGGCGCCTGTACGAAACGATGGCCCCGTGGGAAACCGATGCCGCTCTCGCCGCCCAGTCCGATCTCACCGCCGCCTTCGCGGCCGCCTGGCAAGCGGCGGGCAAGGTTGTCTACTCCACGAGCCTGGCCGCGGTGTCCACCGCCGATACCCGGCTCGAACGACGCTTCGACGCTGCTTCGGTACGCGACCTGAAGGCGTCTGCGGCCCGCGATCTCACCGTGGGTGGTGCACACCTGGCGGCGCAGGCGTTCGCCGCCGGGCTGGTCGACGAGTGCGGGCTGTTCGTCTGGCCGTGGATCCTCGGGGGAGGCAAGCCGGCGCTGCCGGGTGGCGTCCGCGCCGAGCTGGAACTCCTCGACGAGCGCAGGTTCGAAAACGGCGTTGTGCATCTCCGATATCGCGTCGCGAACTGAGGCCGCAGACCCACGACCTCGTCCACTTTCGGTGTGTGACAACGAAGAAAGCCGCAGGTCCCGAAAGACCTGCGGCGTTCCCGGCCAGCAAGAGCCTCAGTGCCCCACAGCCGCCCGCACGGACTCCTTCAGGGAGCCCAGGGTGGCGATCACCGCGGTGGGTTCGTAACCGCAGTGGGCCATGCAGTTGTCGCAGCGGGGGTCCTTGCCGCGGCCGAAGGCGTCCCAGTCGGTGTCCTCGATGAGTTCCTTGTAGGTCTTGGCGTAGCCGTCGTCGAGCAGGTAGCACGGGCGTTGCCAGCCGAGCAGGGAGTACGACGGGATGCCCCAGGGGGTGCACTCCAGGTCGCGCTTGCCTTCGAGGAAGTCGAGGAACACCGGTGAGTGGTTGAGGCGCCAGCGTTTGCGGTTGCCGCCGCCGAAGGCCTTCGTGAACAGCTCTCGGGTCTGCTGCACGCCGAGCCAGTGTTCCTGGTCCGGGGCCTTCTCATACGCGTACGCGGGCGAGATCTGCATGTTGTCGACGCCCAGGTCGTTGAGGTAGTTGAGCACGTCGACCACGTCGTCGGCGGTGTCCCCGTCGAAGAACGTCGTGTTCGTCATGACCCGGAAACCCTTGGACTTGGCCAGCTTGATCGCCTCGACGGCCGCCGCGAAGCCGCCCTCCTTGCGCACGGAGGCGTCGTGGCGTTCTTCGAGGCCGTCGATGTGCACCATCCACGCGAAGTTGTGGTGGGGCTTGAACTTGTGGATGTGCTTGTGCAGCAGCAGGGCGTTGGTGCAGAGGAACACGATCTTGCGGCGGTCGAGCAGCTGCCGCACGATCTCGTCGATCTTCGGGTGCATCAGCGGCTCACCACCGGCGATCGACACCATCGGCGCGCCGCTCTCTTCGATGGCGCCCACCGCCTGCTCCACCGGCATCCGCTGCTTGAGCAGCGTGTGCGGTTGCGCGATCTTGCCGCAGCCGGCGCATTTGAGGTTGCAGGCGAACAGCGGCTCAAGCTCCACCAGCAACGGGAACTTTTCCTTGCGCAGCAGCTTCTGCTTCATCAGATAACCGCCCAGTCGCACGGACTGACGCAACGGCATGGCCATGGCTCTACAGCACCTCCCGAGGTAGGGTGAAAGTGATTTCTTCCTCCGTCAGCCGGCTTTCGGCGACGGTGACCGGCCCGAGTCCGCCCAGACCCGCCACGACCTCGTCCACGAGGTGCGGCGGCGCCGACGCGCCCGCGGTGAGGCCGATCCGGCCCGCGCCCGCCAGGCGGCGCAGGTCGATGTCCGAACTTCCGTCGACCAGCACGGCCGCGGTTCCCTCGCGCTCGGCGACCTCCACGAGCCGGCGCGAGTTCGACGAGTTGGCCGAGCCCACCACCAGCACGAGGTCGACCGAGCGCGCGATCGCCCGCAGTGCCTGCTGCCGGTTGGTGGTGGCGTAACAGATGTCGTCCTTGCGCGGCGCCGAGAGCCCGGGGAAGCGCGTCCGCAGCACGGACGCGATCTCCTCGGCCTCGTCGAGCGCCAGCGTGGTCTGCATGGTGTAGGCGACACCCCCGGCGGGCGCGGGCACCGTGCGGGCCGCTGCGACGTCCTCCACCACCACGACCGAACCGGGAGCTTCGCCCACCGTTCCTTCGACTTCCTCGTGCGCGGCGTGCCCGATGAGGAACACCGTGTCGCCGCGCCCGGCGTAGCGGCGCACCTCGTTGTGCACCTTGGTCACCAGCGGGCACGTCGCGTCGATCACCGACAGGCCGCGGTCGGCCGCGTCGCGCCGCACCGCCGGGGTCACGCCGTGGGCGGCGAACACGAGCGTCGCGCCTTCGGGCACTTCCTCGACCTCGTCCACGAACACCGCGCCGCGCTCCTGCAGCTGCCGAACCACGTGGGTGTTGTGCACGATCTGGCGCCGCACGTACACCGGCGCGCCGTGCTTGGCCAGCGCGCGGTCCACGATGTCGATCGCCCGCTCCACGCCGGCGCAGAACGACCGCGGGCTCGCCATCAGCAGCTCCCGCGGTCCGGTCGCCGCCGCCCACGCCGTGAGCGCCGGCACGGTCGCGCGCAGACCGCGCAGCCCCGCCAGGCCGTGGGAAACCGTGGCGGGCCGCACCAGGGGCGCGCCTACAGTGTCCACAATGGAGCGAACCACGGCGAACGGCTGCCCGGCTGAAGCCAGCCGGTGTGACTCCATGTCGACCGCCAACGCGCCCGTCGCCGCCAGGTCGGCCCGTTGCCGTTCGCCCACCACGTGGTCGACGCCGAGCACCGGTCCGAGGTGGACGGTCAAGCCGAGCCTCCGCAAGGCCCCGGCCAGCAGCGGCGCGGACGCCACCGGGACGACCCCGTCGGGCCCGCGAACCTCGTCGGCCACCACCACGTCACCCGGGCGCACGTGCGGCGCCAGCCCGCCGCCGATCCCGGCGACGATCCGAGGTCCCGCGGGCAGCCGGGCCGCGGTGGCCGCCGCCCGGCGCGGCCCCATTCCCGTGCGCACCGTCGGCAACCCGGCCGCGCGCAACGCCGCCCGCTCGATCCGCAGCGGCGCGCACAGCACGGCCGGTCTCACGAGCCGCTCCGCACGTAGCGACCCAGCGCCGAGAGCGGGAACACCACGCGGTAGAGGTGGTAGGACAGGTAGAAGTCGCCGGGAAAACCGGTGCCGGTGTGGAAGTCCTCGTCCCAGCCGCCGTCGGGCCGCTGACGGTCGCACAGCCACGCCACGCCGCGCGTGACCACCGGCGACTCGCGTTCCCCGGCCGCCAGCAGCGCGAGCAGCGCCCACGCGGTCTGCGACGGCGTCGACTCGCCGCGGCCCGACCAGTGCTCCGGGTCGTCGTAGGACCGCAGGTCCTCACCCCAGCCGCCGTCGGCGTTCTGGTGGTCGGCCAGGTACCGCACGGCACGGCGGATCCGGAGGTCGGACGCGGGCACACCGGCGAACACCAGCGCGGGCACGACGGCACCGGTGCCGTAGACGTAGTTCGCGCCCCACCGGCCGAACCACGAGCCGTCGGCCTCCTGGTTGTCCAGCAACCACTTCACGCCGCGGCGGCACTCGCGCGAACCCGACTTCCCTTCCGCCGCCAGCATTTCCACCACGTGGGCGGTGACGTCGGCCGACGGCGGGTCGATCACGGCCCCGAAATCGCAGAACGGCAGCTTCGTGGCGAGCACCTGCGTGTTGTCCGCGTCGAACGCACCCCAGCCGCCGTCACTCGACTGCATGCCTTCGAGCCACTTCACACTGCGGTCGATCGCGCCGCGGATGCGCAGGTGGTCGGGCCGGCCCATGCGCCGCAGCGCCAGCACGACCTCGGCGGTGTCGTCGGTGTCGGGGTAACCGTCGTTGGCGAACTCGAACGCGAACCCGCCCGGCGCAAGCGACGGGCGGCGCACCGTCCAGTCGCCCGGCACGCTGATCTCCTCGCCCAGCATCCACTCCGTCGCGCGCACCAGCGTCTCGTCGCCGGGGGAGACGCCGGCGTCGAGCAGCGCGGTCATCGCGAGTGCGGTGTCCCACACCGGCGACTGGCACGCTTCGAGCCGGCGCACCCAGCCCTGCTCGGTCTCCTCGCGGATGGTGAACCCGGCCAGACCTTCGAGGCCGGCCTTGAGCGCGGGGTGGTCGAGCGGATAACCGAGCAGGTGCAGCGCGAGGATCGAGTACACCCACGGCGGCTGGATGCCGCCCCATGACCCGTCGGCCTCCTGGCGCGCCAGGATCCACTCGGCGGCTTGGCGCAGCGCGACCTTGCGCACCGGGTTGAACGGCAGCTTGGCGTACGTGTGCAGCGCGGTGTCGAGGTTCTGGAAGACCCCGTCCCACGTCCACGGCGCCGCGGCCTTCTCCGGGCTCTTGCCCACGCGCAGTTCCGCGACGTCGAACGGGAGCGACCGCGTCGGCCGCAACGTGCCGACGATCGTGAGCGGCACGATCGTCTGGCGCGCCCAGCACGCGAAGTCGTAGACGTTGAGCGGGAACCACGACGGCAGGAAGATCAGCTCCGGCGGCAGGTTCGGCAGGTCGGCCCACGACCACTGACCGAACATCGCGAGCCAGATCCGGGTGAACACCCGGGTGCTCTCGAGCCCGCCGTGCGCGCGGATCCACTCGGCCGCCTCGGTGAGCCACGGCGCGTCGGCCGGGTCGCCGGCCAGCCGCAGCGCGACCCACGCCTCCACGGTGGTGGACAGGTCGGCCGGGCCGCCGGGGAAGTTGGCCCACGTGCCGTCTTCCCGTTGCTGCGAACGGATCCAGCGCGCGGACTCCTCCTTCTCCTGCTCGGTGAGGATGCCGAGGAACTGGCGCAGCAGCAGGTCTTCGGCGTCCATCGTGACGTTGGTGGCGAGCTCGCCCTTCCACCAGCCGGCCGCGTGCTGCTCGCCGCGTAGGAACGCCACACCGGCGGCGACGGTCTCCGCCGGCGTGCGCCCGGGCTCCGGAAGGTCCGAAGTGGACGTTTCGGGGACGGTCTGCGTCATCACGCCTCCCGGCGCACGATGAACCGCGCGATGCCGATGAGCTCGTCGCGCGGTCCGGCCGGGATCGCCGACAGCGCGCGCTCGGCCTTCGCGACGCGGCGCGCGGCCTCGGCCGTGGCCCAGTCGCGGCCCCCGGCCGACTCGACGAGCGCGGCCACCCGCGCGAGCTCGGTCTCAGTGACCGCGCCGCCGGTTTCCCCGCCCGCCAGCCACTCGGCGAGCTCACGGCCCTTCGCGCCGCCGTGGGTCGTCGCATACGTGACGGGCAGCGATTTCTTGCGCGCCCGCAGGTCGGAGTACACGGGTTTGCCGGTCACGGCCGCGTCGCCCCAGATGCCGAGCACGTCGTCGACGAGCTGGAACGCGAGCCCCACCTCCTCGCCGAACACGGCGAGCGCGTCGACGGTCTCGGCGGGCGCGCCGGCGAGCACAGCGCCGATCGCCGCGCTGGCCGACAGCAGCGCGCCGGTCTTGCCACCGGCCATCGTCACGCACTCGGGCAGCGTCACGTCGTCGCGCTGCTCGAACTGGACGTCGAGCACCTGGCCGTGGATGAGCCGGCGGGTGGTCTCCGACAGCAGCCGCGCGGCGGGGATCGCGTGCGGGGAACCGCTGTCCAGCACCACTTCCTGAGCGAGCGCCAGCATGGCGTCGCCGGTGAGGATCGCGGCGGGCGCGCCCCACAGCGCCCACACGGTGGGGCGGTGGCGGCGTTCGGTGTCGCCGTCCATGAGGTCGTCGTGGACGAGGGAGAAGTTGTGCACCAGCTCGACGGCGACGGCGCCGGGCACCCCGGCCTCGGCGGCCGCGCCGGCCGCCTGCGCCGAGAGCACCGCGAGCGCGGACCGCACGGCCTTGCCACCGTTGCCGCTCACCGGGTTGCCCTCGGCGTCGGTCCAGCCGAGGTGGTACGCGCTGATCGCGCGGCTGGTCTCGTCCAGCCGGTCGACGGCTTCGCGCAGCGCGGGCTGCACGGCGTCACGGGTGCGGCCGAGTGTGGCCGGCACCGCAGGGGCCGCCTCGGCGGCGGAACGCATGGTGGCGGTCATGCTCCGACTCCCTCCTTCTCCTCGTGCACGTTCTTCTCGAGGAGGGCGGTCGCCGCGGCCGCACCGCTGCGGGCAGCGCCCTCCATCGTCGCGGGCCAGCCGGTGGCGGTCCACGCCCCGGCCAGGTAGAGCCCCGGCGCGCTCGTCCGGGCGGCCGGGCGCAGCGACGCCGTGCCCGGCCCCGGCCGGAAGGTCGCGTGCCGTTCCCTTGTCACGAAAAAGTCGAGCACCTGAGCGTCCCGGGCCTCCGGCAGCAACCCGGTCAGCTCCGGCAGGAGCCGCTCGCGCAGGGTCGCGGTCGGCAGGTCGATCAGGTCGTCGGCGGCCGAGAGCGACATCGCGAGGTACTGCCCGGTGTCCAGACCCGACTGGCGGGTGCGGTCGAACACCCACTGCACCGGTGTGCGCACCCCGGCCACGAACGGCTCGTCGAGCACCCGCCGGTCGAGCACCACGTGAACGTTCACGATCGGTGAGCTGCCCAGTCCGCCGGACCAGCCGGGTGGCAGCGGGATGGCGCCCGATGGCGCGAGCTTCTCCGTGACCGGCGGTGGAGCCGCGAGCACCACCTGGCCGAACACCGCATGCCCCTCGTCGGTGCGCACGCGCCAGCCGCCGCTCGTCTCCTCGATGCCCCGCACCTTCGTGCCCGTGCGTACGTCGGCGCCCGCCGCGGTCAGCACATCGAGGGCAGCGTCACCGTGCAGCTCGCGCAGCGGCACGAGCGACCAGCCGATGTCCGCCGCGGCCGGGTCGGTGAGCAGGCCCTCCTGGAACACAGTGGCGGCCAACGCCAGCGACGCTTCGTCGGCCGTGGCGTTGAGCGTCGCGACCCCGACGAGGTCCCACAGCGCTTCGATCGCGGCGGCGCTCTGCCCGTGGCGGCGCAGCCATTCGCCGAACGATTGCCGGTCCGTGCGGTCCGCGGTCGGGTCCACCCGCCGCAAAGCCAGCGCCGCCAACGCGAACCGCGCCCGGTCGAGCGGGCGCAGCGGGTCGTAGCGCAGCAGGGCGGCGGCCAGGTGCAGCGGTGCGGGCAGATCGCCGCGGCGCAGCCACGTCGGCTCCGTGGCGCCGGGGGTGCGGATCGGGATCTCCAGGCGCGGCTGCAGCATCACGCGGTCGGCGACGCCGAGGCGCTCCAGCAGCGCGAGATATGCGGTGCAGCAACGCAGGAACACGTGCTGGCCGTTGTCGACGTGCAGCTCGCCGCGCGTGAACGAGTGCGTGAGCCCACCCAGGTGCGGCCTCGCCTCGAACAGCGTGACCGGGCGCCCGGCGTCGGCGCAGCGCAGCGCGGTGGCGATGCCCGCGAGCCCGCCGCCGACGATCGCGACCTCGGCGCTCATCGGCCGACCCCCGTGAGCGCCCGCACGGCGACCACGGCCTTTTCCCGGCCGGACAAGGAAAGCCTGCGGTCGAAGACCAGCGAGGGCTGCTCGTCGATGCGGTCGAGCAGCGTGCGGTAGATCCCGGACATCGCCGTGCAGCACGCGGCGCTGCGCCGGTCGAGCGAGGGCACGAGCTTCAGGCCGCGGCCGTACCAGTCGCGAGCGCGGGCGGCGCTGAAGTGGACCAGCGCGGTCAGCCCGCCGTCGGGATCGGCCAGCCGGCCGTCCTCGCCGACCTCCAGCCCGACCCCGAACCGGTCGAGGTCCTCCTTGGGCAGGTACACCCGCCCGTTGAGGAGGTCTTCGCGGATGTCGCGCAGGATGTTGGTCTGCTGCAACGCGATCCCGAGCTCGTCGGCGTAGGTCGGTGCCTCGGGTTCGGGCTTGCTGCCGAACACCCCGAGGCACAGCCGCCCGACGGAACCGGCGACGCACCGGCAGTACTCGACGAGGTCGTCGAACCGCACGTACTCGCGCCCGGTCACGTCCATCTCCACGCCGTCGAGCAGTTCCTCGAAGGCCCCCAGCGGGATCGGGTAGCGCCGTGCCGCGTCGGCGACCGCGACGTACACCGGGTCGGTGCTCGCGGACAGGTCGCCGAGCGACTTGCGGATGCCCGCCAGACCCTGCAGTTTCGCCTCGGCGGTGAGGTCGCCGTCGCCGATGTCGTCGACGATCCGGGCCAGTGCGTAAACCGCGCACAACGCGGAACGCTTGTCGGGCGGCAACAGCCGGATCCCGTAGTAGAAGTTGCGCGCCTGCTCCTTCGTCACCCGCGCGCAGTGCTGGTACGCCTCCTCGATCGTGCTCGTCCCGACCGTGCTCATCCCGACCGCCTCCCCGTCGTCTCACCCACTTGCAGCCACACGAGCCACGCCAGCACATCGGCCTTGCCGGGTTCGGCCTGCGTCGCGAGCACGTCGCCGTTCGTCGCCCGCAGCGCGTCGACGGTCGCCAGCCCACCGGCCAGGAATCCGCTCACCGCGAGCCGGCCCCAGCCCCGCAGGTGGCCGACCAGACCAGCGCCGCTGCCCAGAAGGGCGGCGGCGCGGTCGATCTCGAAGCGCATCAGCTCTCTCAGGCGGCGCGACGCCCGCGCCGCGCCCAGTTCGTCCTCGGTCACGCCGTACGCGTCGAGGTCCTCCCGGGGCAGGTAGATCCGCCCGTTGCGGTGGTCCTCGGCCACGTCCTGCCAGTGCTCCAGCAGCTGCAGCGCGGTGCACACGCGGTCCGACAGCTCCTCGGCCACCGGGTCGGTCACGTCGAACAAGCGCAGCACGATCCGGCCCACCGGATCGGCTGACAGCCGGCAGTACCCGCGCAGCTGGTCGTAGGTCTCGTACCGCGTCACGTGCTGGTCCTGGAGGTTCGCCTCGACGAGCCGGCGGAACGGTTCGAGCTCGACCCGGCCCGCGCGCATCGCCGGCACCAGGCCGCGGATCGCGGGATCGGCCGGCTCGCCACCGTCGAAGGCGGCCGAGAGCTCGTCGCCGAACGTCTTGAGCAGCGCGATCCGGTCGCCTTCGGCCTCGTCACCGAGATCGTCGATGGTGCGCGCCACCGCGTACACGGCCCGCAGGTCGGCTCGCAGCCGGCGGGGCAGCACTCGGAGCGCGACCGGGAAGTTCTCCGCGTGCCGCTTCTCCCGCAGACCGTCCGTGTCCGCTGTGTGACCATCGGCTGAAGTCGATCTCATCGAACAAAGTCTGACTCGCACTTATGGGCGGCTTCTGCGATCGGAAGAAGAAATTGCTGGCTTCGACTTGGCACGAGCGGACAAAGTGGGGTGAGGATAAGGCGGACCGACCCCGTAGACCTGCGACCTGCTACGGAAGGACAAGCTGCGCACATGGGATCAGACCAGGTGACCCGACTGGGTGAGCTGGAGACCGTCGTGACCAGACGGCTTCCGGCCATTTTGAACGAGGTGCGCGACCAGCTCATCGAGCAGCACCCCGACTACGCTGCGTTCCTCACCGAGGAGCTGGCGGAGATCGTGACGGCCAGCGCGGGCTTCGTGCGCCGGCTCATCAACCTCGCCGAAGAGCCGGACGAAGACCTGCCCGAGCTGGGCTCGGGCGTCGAGCAAGTGGTGTTCGAGGAGATCGGGCGGACGCAGTACCGCCAGGGCCGGCGCGTGACGAGCCTGCTGTCGGCCTACCGCATCGGCGCGCGGGTGGCGTGGCGGCACGTCTCGGAGGCCGCGCTCGACCTCAACGTGCCCGCGGAGCTCTTCGCCTCGCTCGCCACCACCGTGTTCGCGCTGGTGGACCAGCTCTCCGAGTCTTCGCTCAAGGGCTACCTGCAGGAGCAGTCCGACGCCGTGCGCATGCGCGAGCGGCTGCGCGACGAGCTGACGGAGCTGCTGCTCTCCGATCGCGCCGACGCGGCGGCGGTGCAGGCGGCTTCGCTGCGCGCGGAGTGGCGACTGCCGCGCACCGCCACCGTGGTGCTCGTCGAGGACGACAACCAGCTGGGCCGCGAGCTCGTGGCCCGCCTCGACGACACGTGCCTGCGGCTGCGCCGCCCGGGCCAACTCGTGACGATCGTGCCGGACCCGGGTGGCCCGGGCCGGCGCGCGTGGCTCGCCCGGGCGCTGCGCGGCGGCGGCGCGGTGGTGGGCGCGACCGTGCCCGTCGACCGGCTGCCCGCGAGCCTGCGGATCGCCGAAGTGACGCTGCGGCTGCGCCGCGACCGCCTGCTGTCCGACGACCCGGTCTTCGCCGACGAGCACCTCGACGCGATCATCGTGCACCGCGACGACCGGCTGCTCGACGTGCTGCGCAAGCGGTGCCTCGCCCCGCTCGACGAGCTCGGCGACTCCTCGCGCGGGCGGCTGCAGACCACGCTGCGGTCGTGGCTGCTGCACCTCGGCGACCGCAAGGCCGTGGCCGAGGACCTGCACATCCACCCGCAGACGGTGTCCTACCGCCTCGGCCGGCTGCACGAGCTGTTCGGGCCCGCGCTCGACGACCCGGAAGCCCGCGCGACCCTGCTGCTCGCCCTGGCCTGGGGCCCGCCGGGGGGCGAGCCGGCGGAAGAGTGACGCGGGGAATAGATCGACGACAGGAATGGTTAGCAGGGCTAAGTTTGTTGACGGCGATGACAGGCTGAGACAACAGCCGGGACACCAGGAGACGCTTGGCGACATGACCCGGTTCAAGGGAGGTGCCGTGCGCGATCCGCTGGGGAAGCGGTCACCTCTCGGCGCCGAAGCGCGTGGCCAGCGCGCGGTACGGGCCGGGCACGACGCCGCGCAGCGCGACCGGCAGCCGCAGCCAGCGGGGCACGTAGTAGTCGCCGGGTCGCTGCGTCGCGCGCACCACGGCGGCCGCCACCCGCTGGGCGGACACCGGCCGCGGGGTAGTGCGGGCGTACGGCCGGCCGCGGCGCTCGAAGAACGCCGTGCGCACCACGCCGGGCACCACCACGCCCACGGCCACGCCCGTGCCGTGCAGCTCGAAGCGCAGGCTGTCGGCGAACGCGTCGAGGCCGGACTTGGTCGCCGCGTACACCGCTTCTCCCGCGACGCCGGTGCGGCCGGCGATCGAGGTCACGAACACGATCCGGCCGTGGCCGCGTCCCAGCATGTCCGGCAGCAGCGCCCGGGTGAGCTCCAGCGGGGCCGTGAGGTTCACCGTGACCAGGCGCGTGAGGTGCTCGGGCGAAAGCTCGGGCAGGGGCCCGGCCCAGCCGAGGCCCGCGTTGTTCACCAGCGTGTCGACGCGCCCGGTCACGGCCAGTGCGCGTTCGGCGAGCTTGCCCGCGGCTTCGGGATCCGCGAGGTCGGCGTCGAGGACGGTGCCGCCGGTTTCCGCGGCGAGCGCGGCCAGGCGCTCGCGCTCGCGACCGTGGAGCAGCACGTGGGTGCCCGCGGCGGCCAGCAGCCGCGCGGTGGCTTCGCCGATCCCCGAGGACGCACCGGTGACCAGCGCGGTGCCTGCGGGGGAGCGGGACATCAGACGGCGGTCAGCGCCGGCTTGCGCGAAGCCATCCGCAGCACGATGCCCTCCGAGCGCAGCGAGCGCCGGAACCACCACAGCGAGCCGACGATCGCCAGGCCCACCAGCGTGTACGAGCCCGCGGTGCTGACCATGAGGAAGTTGCCGACGGTCGCCCTCGCGAGCATCACCAGCGTCACGGAACCGTTGACCGCGAACACCAGCGCCCACAGCACCGACACGCGCTGGAAGAACCGCCGCATGCCGGGGTGCCCGGACAGCGTGTCCGGGAACGAGCAGAAGTCACCGGCCAGCCGCGCGAGCAGCGGTTTGTTGAACGGCGCGGAAACCAGGAACAGGCTGGCGATAACGAAGTTCTGTAGGGTCGGCTGCAGGAAATACAGGAAGGCACTGCCGGTGGCCAGGCCCAATGCGGTCCTCGCGATCAGCAGTGCGGAGGTCAGCCACAGCACCGCCGGGACCGGCTTGCGCAGTGCCAATCGGGTCACGACCACGACCACCGACCAGCACAGCGCGGCGATGACTCCGCTGTCGAAGCTGACGAGGGTGAGGAGGAGGTAGAACAGGCCCGCCGGTACGAGCGTCGACTCCAGCAGATGCCGACCCCCGCCCACGACCAGGTGACGCAGTGAGGGGAGGTCGATCGTCATGTGGTGTCGCATGCGGTTCAAGTACCTCCGGTGCGGGGTGACCATCCCCCCACGGCCCACGAATTTTTCAACAGCATAGGCACGGCGGATGGGAATGGTGTGAGGTGAGTATTCCATGAGTGTCACGGGGGTGTCGCTTTTCGTGGCCGTCCCTGCCGCGGTGCTGGGTGCTGCGTGCATGGGAATCGCCAGCGCCGCCCAGGCGAAGGCGGCGAAAGAGGTCGAACAGGCCCGCCCGCTCGATCTCACGTTGTTCAGGCGCCTCGTCGGTCGCCCATTGTGGCTCATCGGCATCGTGGCGACCGTACTGGGGCTCGTTCTGCAGCTCGTCGCGCTGGCGTTCGGGCCGTTGCTGCTGGTCCAGCCGCTCCTGGTCACGTCGTTGATCTTCGCCGGCTTCGTCTTCGCGCGGCTCGAGCGCCGCGGCCCGGACCGCGTGATGAGCGCCGGCACCGCGCTGTGCGTCGCCGGGCTCGCGGCGTTCCTGGTGATCGCCCGCCCCAGTGGCAACCGCGATGTGCTCGTGACCGGTACCGCGTTGCTGCCGCTCGGTATCGCACTGGCCGTGGTGACCTTGGCCGGGCTCGCGCTGGCCGCGCTGAGCCACAACGGTTCCGGGCGCGTGCTCGGGCTGGCCGCCGCGACCGGCGTCCTCTACGGGCTGACCGCCGGTCTGATGAAGGTCGTGGCCGGGCAGTTCCGCCAGGGCATCGACGAGCCGTTCAAGCACTGGACGCTCTACATCGTGTGCGTGGTGGGCCCGCTCGGGTTCCTGCTGAGCCAGAACACGTTCCAGCAGGGCCGCTACCTCACGCCGGCGCTGGCCGTGATCACGGTGCTCGACCCGCTCGTGGGGGTGGCGATCGGGCTGTCGTGGATGGGGGAGAGCGCCAACGGCACGCCGTGGGCGCTCACGGGCGAAGCGCTGGCCGGGCTCGTGGTCGTGGTCGGCATCGCGATGCTCTCGACGCGTGCGGCGCACCTCGACGTGGTCGCGGTCGAGGAAGAACGAATCGAGGAAGAACACCACGAACACGCCGAGGCGGAGCACGCCGGATCGGACCCCGACGACGGGTACGGTCTGGCCGGGTCCACCTGTTAGCAAGCAGCCGGTGACCGCCGCTCGCGGCACCTCTGGCGAAGGGGGCGCGTTGGAGCGCGTGCTGATCGTCTCCGCGAACATGGGGGAAGGCCACAACGCCACCGGGCGGGCGCTGGAGGGCGCCGTGCGCGAACGGTGGCCCGGCGCCGAGGTGAAGTGGCTCGACGCCCTCGACCGGCTGGGGCCCGGGTTCGGCGGCCTGTTCCGCCGCATCTACGTGGCGAACGTCGAGACCACCCCGTGGCTCTACGAGTTCTTCTACGGCGCCATCTGGCGTCTCGCGTGGTTCGCGGCGGCGTCGAAGCGCTTCACCGCTTCGTGGTGCGGGCGGCGGCTGGCGAAACCGGTTGCGGACTTCGCGCCGGATCTCGTGCTGTCCACGTATCCGATGGGCACGGCCGGGCTGGCGTGGCTGCGCCGGCGCGGGAAGCTCGACGCGCCGATCGGCGCGTGGGTCTCGGACTTCGCGCCGCACCCGTTCTGGGTCTACGGCTCGGCCGACCTCACGATGGTGATGCACGACGTCGCCGTGGACCTCGCGCGCCGGTGCGCGCCCTCGGCCGTGGTGGGGGTGTCGGCGCCGCCGGTGCGGGCCGAGTTTCGGCCTGGTGATCGGGCGGGTGCACGCCAGCGGCTCGACCTGCCGCCGGAAGCGTTCGTGGCGCTGGTGTCGTGTGGTTCACTCGGCTTCGGTGACGTCGAGGGCACCGTGCGCGAACTGCTCGCCGCCGGACCCGACGTGCTGCCCGTGGCGATCTGCGGCCGCAACGAAGCGTTGCAGCAGCGGCTGGAGCGGCTGGGTGAACCGCGGCTGCGGGTCGTCGGCTGGACCGACCGGATGGCCGACCACACCCTCGCGTCCGACGTCGTGGTCACCAACGCCGGCGGCGCGACCGGGCTCGAAGCCCTGGCGTGCGGTCGGCCCGTGCTCATGCACCGCCCGATCGCGGCCCACGGCAAGGCCAACGCGCGGCTGATGGCCGAGGCCGGCCTCGCGCTCGTCACCGAGAAGGACGGCGAGCTGACCGCCGCGGTCCGCACGCTGCTCGCCGAACCCGCCCGCCTCAAGGCGATGGCCGAGGCGGCCACGCGCCACTGCGACTCCGCCACCTCGCTCACCGACGCGCTCGAGTCACTCGTGGCCTCGCCGCTCAACCCGGCGCCCCAGCGCCTACGCCCCGAGGACGCGCTGTTCCTGCACGTCGCCACCCCGCAGGTCCCCCAACAGGTCGGCGCGGTCCTCATGCTCGACCCGAAGGCCAACGGCTCCCGCCCCACCCACGCCGACGCCGTGCACCTGCTCACGGCCACCCCGGGCCTGCGCGCCCGCCTGCTCCCAGGAGGCGGCCTCTGGCGCGCCAAGTGGCAGGAGGATCCGGCCCGTACGGCCGACGGCATCCTGTCCGACGTCGTGCTTCCGCCGGGGAGCGACCTCGAGTCCTCGCTCACGGCGCAGATGGACGACTTCTTCTCCCGGCCCGTCACCCTGGAACACCCGGTGCGCGCCCGCCTCGTGACGGGACTCGAAGGCGAGCAGGGCGCGTTGCTCATCGCGTTGCACCACGCGGCCAGCGACGGGATCGCGGTGATCGGCGCCCTGGTGGGCCAGGCGAAGGGCAAACCCCCGCTCGACCCGCCTCCCGCGCCGGTACGGCGGAAGGGGTTGCGCGCGGCGGCCGATAGGACCGGCGCCGTGGTGCGGGACACCCGGGCGATCGGTGCGAAGAAGGGCGCGAAGCGCAAGGAAGCCGGAGAACTCGCCCGTGGCATCTGGGCGCTCGCGCGGGCCGGCACAGCGCCGCGCGTGGCCTGGGACACCGCGATCGACGGCCCGGCCCGGCACTACGCGCGGGCCCACCTCTCGGCGCCGCAGGTGCGGGCGGCGGCGCGCGCGGTCGGGGTGCCGACCACGGACTTCGTGCTCGCGCTCGTCGCGGAGGCGGTGCACCGCGAGCTGGGCGCGGCGGCGCCGGAGCGCGTGCGGGTGCTGATCCCGATGTCCATTCGCGACACCGGCACGTTCCGGCAGCTGGGCAATCACACCGGCGCCGCCAGCGTGGACCTGCCGACCGGCGCGATGACCCTGGCCGAACGGGTGCGCGCGACGCGCGTGCTGCTGGCCGAGCAGGTGACGCGGGGCGCGCCGCGGGCCGGCAACGCCGTGGTGCGGGTGATCGGGATCCTGCCGCCGTGGGCGCACCGGCGCGTGGCGCGGCTGGTGTACCGCGGCACGTGGTTCAGCATGATCGCCTCGGTGCTGCCGGGGGCGCGCTCGCCGGTGGTGCTCAACGGTTCACTCGTGCGCACGGTCTACCCCGTGCTGTCGCTGGCGCCGGACGTGCCGGTGGCGGTGGGCGTGATGACGTGGGCCGACCGGTTCACCGTGTGCGTGACGGTGCCCGCCGGCCACGCCGCGCGGGGCGATCGGCTGGCGGGCACGGTCACGGAGGCGTTCGCCCGGTTGCAGTCGGAAGTGTCCCAGTCCGCGGTGTCCCAGTCCGCGGTGTCCCAGTCCGGAGTGTCCCCATCGGAAGTGTCCCCATCGGAAGTGTCACGGTCCGAAGTGGACTAGCGCGTCAGGAGAAGTGCGTCTTGGGCCGCGGGATCTCGACCCCGTCGACGAAGAGGTCGACCTTTTCGTTGTAGAAGCAGATCAAGTTCGAGATCGCGCTGAGCGAGCGGGTGGGGAAGTCGTAGGACCACGCCAGGTCCTGGTGCAGCACGTCGCCGACGCGGACCGACCAGTAGCCGGTGGTGGTGCCCTTGTACGGGCACTCCGTCACGGTGCTCGTGGGCACCAGGTGCGAGAAGTCCACCTCGGTGCGGTTGAGGTAGTACCGCGTCGGCAAACCGGTTTCGAACAGCAGCACCGGCGACGACGACTCGGCGAGCGTGCGGCCTTCCAGAGCGACGCGTACGTGACGCGTGGACCGCAGGGCGTCCACGCGCGTGTACGGGCTGCGTGGGTGGACGAACACCTGCTCGTCCTCCTCGAACCACGCGTCGAGGGCGGCCCACTCGAACCGGACGTGGTCGGTCAGCCCGCCGGCGTCGGCGCCGTAGACCCGCGCGCCGGCGGGCCTGACCTCGCTGCCGGCGCGCAGCGTCTGGCGGCGGGCGGTGCCGCGCTTGAGGTGCTGCGGGTGGTCCTCGTCCACGAGCACGCCGGGCTTCACGTCGGCGACCGGGATGTAGTACTGCGGGTAGTTCGGCCATTCCCACACGTACAGCGCGCGGGTGGTGTCCACCACCGTCTCACCGCCGAGCACGGCGCGGATCCGCCGGGGCACCGGCTCGACGTGGTCGGTCGGGGTGATCGCGTCCGGGTAGTCGCGCATCGGGCTCTCCGTGGGTTCGGGGGGCTGGGTTCGGGGGGCTGGGTTCGGCGGGCTGGGCTCACCGGGCTGGGCTCGGCGGGCTGGGAACTGAAAACGTGCCGGACTGCGCCGGTGAACCGGCGCCAGTGAAACGGCGCGGCGACGACTCGGTCGAAGACGAGCTGCTGTACCACGAAAACCGGTACTGGCGCGCGCGTGCGGCCGAGTCCGACCTCGGCA